>NZ_QTXV01000010.1:0-78014 GCF_003461825.1 Prevotella sp. AM42-24
GCTAGGTATGATACCGTATTCTCTTAGTAATTTGATGTATTTGTAGTTTCCTGTATTTAGTTGACTACATTAGCTTTTGGTGAAGTCAATTTCATCAGAGAAGTGCTCGAATTCAGCATCATGATATCCGTAACTATCGAATAGTTGTTTGATGTATTCCTGTTGTTCTGGCAGGAGTTTGAGTTTTCCCAATTTGTATCGGTAGTATTGTCCTTTGCTTCCGAGATATTCTCTCATTTTGGCTCGCAGTGCAGGAGCGTCTTTCACTTTTATTTCGGCAAAGAGTTTGTCGAATCCCCATGCCATTTTCACGACACGCAGCGGTGCGAAGTACTTGCATTTTCCGTCTTTCAGAGCATTTGGGAAAATGGCTTCTCCTCTATCCTTCTTGTCTTTATCGTAGAGTGCAGATAGATAGTGTATGCATTTGTCTTTCATCGGACATGGTTCGGTGAAGCAATAGGTGATGATACTAGGTACGTTTCCATACTCAAAAGCTTGTTTCAACAGTTCCTTTTCATCCATGTTTCTTTAAGTATTAAGAATAAAACTTTTTTGTTTTATTAAACGCAAAGATAGTCTATTTATTGCCTGGGGATGGGATTATTATCAGTTCTTGAATACATCTTTTATGTTTTTCATGTATTATTCTTGTATCTTGTGCAGATACAAGGGTTGTCTATCGAGAGGGTGTGTCATAAGTCTGTGACGCACCCTCATTTGTTTATACGACTTTATCCGAACAGGTCGTCCATTGTAATTTGTACTTGAGCCAAGGCTGCATACTGTGTAAGGCGCACGCCAAAAGTAGTAATCATCGTTGTGATAATACCACTTTTTATCCCTGTTTCTGCCACGAAATCAGCCATACGATTACGAATGCGCATATCCTCCTCCTTAGTGATCGTGTAAGGCATCTGCGAATACTTGATTTCGCATAGATTCACGAGATTATCGGCACGTTCTATCAGTAAGTCGATTTGCGCAGCTGGCTTTGAAACCTTACTTCGCCAAGAATAATACTCGGTATGGATTTGGTCTATCCCCAAGAAATGCTTGATTTGAGGAATATGCAACATACAAACTCGCTCAAAAGCCAAGCCATACCAAGTATTTTGACGAGGTTTTCCCATCAAGTGAGTCCAATATCCCGTGTCCGTCGTACCAGGATGGCAAAACGTCATATAAAATAATGTATAGAGGTCGGTGAGCTGAAAGATTTGATCTTTCTGCTTTATCTTCTTATCCCTGGTATTATACCCTCTTACGAAATCGCAATTGATCAATTCACTAAGAACCTTTGTCAAAGTTCCACCCGATTTCAGCTTCAATTTCTCCATGATTTCCTTTCGGGTCATACCTTGTCTGCATGAGGCAAGTACCTCTATGACACGCATATAGGCCTCAGAATTTCTAAACAAGGACGAATATAGTCTTCCATATTCTCGCTTCAGTTCAGCGTGGGATGAGAAAAACAATCTGTCGACATTCCCTTCCACACCTTGCTTTTTATCCAACAAACTGAGATAATAAGGTACCCCACCAAGGATGCTATATATCTGAAGGATAGAAATGCGAGTCCATGAGAATCCATAAGCTTGCAGCAGCAGTTCCGTCTCACGAAGAGTAAAAGGAGCAAGATACATCTCGTGCGTTATCCTATTATGAAGCCCACCATGACTATCTATCAGATTAGCTATCATCCACGACGTGGCACTGCCACAAACGATAAGCATGATTTCACTTTGGTAAGCTGCCCATCCGTTCCAAAAGTGCTCAAAAGCCTGTTGGAAACCAGATTTCGGCGTATCCAAGCATGGTAGTTCATCGATAAAAACAACGAGTCGTTCTCCTTTCATTTTTGCCTTTAACAACTGTTTTAATGCCTCAAAAGCCTCTGTCCAATTCGTAGGAATAGGCTGTTTGGAATCTCCATATTCCCTCAGCGCAAACCCGAAATTAGAGAGTTGCGCCTCAGCTGGTGCCTCTATAGACCCAGACATATCAAAGGCAAACTTATCACGGAAGAGATTTCTCACAAGATAAGTCTTGCCGATACGACGCCTGCCATATACAGCCACAAACTCAGCTTTGCCAGAATGATAATATTCTGTCAACAGCTCGATTTCTTTCTTTCGTCCGATAATTTGCTCCATATCTTTTTAATCTAACTTTAATGATGGTGCAAATATAAGATAATTATCCGAGAAAAGCAAGGATTCTTTAGCCAAATCGATGAATTTTAACTCGATTTGGCTAAAGAATAGGTTATACTATAGCCAAATCGAGCAATTTTCCTTCGATTTGGCTATAGAACGCCTTGTAGTTACCTTTCTATTTCATCCTTTCAACTATCCCTTAGAACTGATAATAAACTGAGCCCATTTTAAAAAGTAAGGCTGTTTAAAATGTTTATATTTCACGAAAATAATCTCTGATTTATGCCGTTATCTGGAGTGTTTTTCGTATCTTTGCCATACTTAAAGAAGTTTTCTGCAAAAATACAAATCTTTTGCGGAAAGGCAAAGCCCGAGCTTGTGAAAGTTTGGGCTTTGTTGTAAATAAAAATGTTTTTTAAAGATTTCGTATCTGTGAAAAGGCAAAAAATAAAAAGGGGTGCGTCACAGACTTATGACACACCCTCTTCTATTTTCCTATCATATCTATAGTTGTGCCGTTAAGTTAAGTAGTCAAATAGTCTTCAAGTAAGAATGGGATGACTCCGACATATATTACTCCATCATCATCTACCCACATCTTTTGGCTACCATCGAGTACTACAATTTTACGGAAGAAGTCGTCTGTGTTATGCAGAGAGAATGTTTCTTGTTTTTTCTTTTCGGGAGTGTTGACATTTAAGGCAGATTGAATATATACCTTTTCGCTGCCAATGTTGACTACAAAATCAATTTCATATTGACATCGTTTGCGTTTGCCGTCAAGCATTTGGTCAACCTCTACAACTCCAACATCAACATTGTACCCTCTATGCAAAAGTTCGTTATACAACATATTCTCCATTAAATGTGAGCGTTCTTGCTGCCTAAAGTTTAGCTTGGCATTTCTTAATCCAAGATCAACTGCATAGTACTTCTGGATGGTATTGAAATACTTCCTTCCTTTGACGTTATATCTTTTTGCACTGTTAAAAAGAAAGGCATCTTCCAGATAGTCGAGATAGTTTTTTATTGTGTGATCTGATGTTGACTTATCTAATAGTGAAGCAGCTGTACATGCCAGTTTATGAGGGTTGGTCAGTGATCCTATAGATGAGGATAGTGCATCTACTAAAGCACTTAGAACAACATCGTCTTTTAGCTTGTATCTTTCCACAATATCCTTCATATATACATTTGTAAAAAGTCCTTGTAGATACTTGGCTTTTTCTTTCTCATCTTGCTCTAAAACAGCTAAAGGCATGCCGCCATACATCATATATTGTTCGAGAGCATCTGCTTTTTCTAATTTGGAATATTCAAAGAATTCTTTAAAGGTTAAAGGAAAAATCCGAATCTCTGTACCACGATCTCGAAAGTTGGTCACTATGTCTTTTGATAGCATTTTTGAATTAGAACCTGTAACATAGATGTCAAGATTTGGGCGAGACATCAGGTCATTCAGTACATCATAGAAAGTAACATATAGCATATCTTTGTCTTCCTCTGGTACTAAAGATTCATCTATATCCGTATTCTTTACTTTATATGATAATTGAATTTCATCTATCATCACGTAATATTTCTTATCTTCAACTCCTGTTTGCTCTATTATATAGTCATACAGTTTGTTGGGATTTCTGAACTGGATGTTGGATTTTCTGTCTAATGCAAGTTCTATAAAGCTATCAGCACTGACGCCACCCTCTATAAGCTTTTGCTTAAAAAGGGTGTTTAGTAGGTATGATTTTCCGCAGCGTCTGATGCCGGTGATAATCTTTACCTTTCCATTCCATCTTTTCTGCATAAGCAGAGATATGTATTCCTTTCGCTCTATTACCATATTTTTAACTTTAGACGATTCTTACTGCAACTTTTGTCGCAATTGCGACTGTTTTTGCACTGCAAAGATAGACATTTATATTGAAATTCCCAAATCTTACTGCAACTTTTGTCGCAATTGCGACTGTTTTTGCAGTAGAACGCGAAAAATATGCATATTGACTTATACTATAAAAAGTTTCCAACCAAAAGGCGATATTTTAGTCTATGACAATCCAAGCAGTTGAAGCATTCATATAGACAATGAAAACGGGATGGTTCCAATCGAACCATCCCGTTTTGGTTGGGCGGGCCTCAGTTATCACTAACTTTATTTGATGGCCCTGGTCTTTATATTGACGTGATCAGTTTGTGTTTGTTTACGAACCGTCCCGTTGACGGTATCATTTAATGTGGAATTTCCCAATTCCGAATATTCAAAACTTACATTTTCTAAAGTCGTGTTTGTTACTTTCAGATAAGCCTTACCTGAGGCAGCCATTTTTGCTTCGATGATCCAGTTGCCGATACGGAACGTGTCTCCATGGCTGGAAATCTGTTTCAGAGCGGTCTTGGAGTCAGCCACTTGCATGATGGCAAGCACTCTTGTTGCAGCTTGGTTGGCGATATTGGCTGTGAAATGCCATTGTTTAGGGTATTTCGCTGTAATACCCGATTTCGGATTGACAAAGAACTCATCTGTCTGGCTCATCGTCATAGCGTCGTTGCAGAAAAGACGGGTCTGTGTTACGAATCCCTTGGTTGCATTCTCCGTAGTGAGTGTCTTCAGGTCGTTGTCGATGTCAAAAGCCACCTGACTGTGCAGGAGCCAATCCCATCTTACAGGACTTGTTGCCTCCAACTCATCGTACATCAGCATGATATTGTCTGGATAGAGCATCAATATATGTCTTCTGTATTTCTTGAGTGGTGTGGCGCCGAAGCCGAACTCTGGAGTTTGTGAAATACCTGCAGCCTTGAAAGCGTCTATCCACATGTCGTCGTTGGATATTCCGCTGTAGGCATGAGAAGCATCTCCCAGGCAGTAGGCGATATGATCGCCGCCCATGGCTCTCGTAATGTCGCCATAACCTGTGGTAGAGAATGGCTGGCCGATGCCATCTACTAAGATCGTGTTGTGTGCACGACTGTGACGGTAGGACAGGATGTTGTGCTTGTCGCTGAAGTTCTGGTAGTAACCAGTACTGTTATAGACGTAGTCACCGCGATAGAGCACATTGAAACTATTCTGGTCTGCCAACGTATGGCTTCCTGATCCGAAGGTGCTTGAACGGAAAGACATGGCAAAATCGTTATCGACGTTTTTCACATCAGAGTGAGCGATTACCTCGCCCAAGTCTTCCAGCCACATCATCTTAGGATGACTGTCAGGGAAGTCGGATACATAGTCATTCTTCTGGCAGTTTGCCATGCGGTAGAGGCGCAATTCCGGGTCGTTTCTTAAAGACTTCGGCTGCTGGGCTGCGTACCATCCTGCGTAAGCATCTCCCAGTTCTCTTGCCAGGAAGTCTGCATAGGCTACTCGCTGTCTCTGTGGCGTATCGTACCATTCCCATCCATCTCCGAAACCGAGGCTCTTGGATGATGGAGGCCATGTATAGACGATGGTTTCTCCAGCCTTCTTGAACCATGGATGCAGGAGGAAGTTGCTCTGTGCGATGTGGCTGAACAGTTTCGGAACATAGTAGAGTGTCTCTACATTGTTGGCAAAATACTTGGTTCCGTTCTGCCATCCTCCATCACGGTTGTAACCCATTGATGGTGCGCGAGCAGTCCAGAGTTCATAGTAGTATTCCATGATAGGGAGCACCTCATCGCGGTAGGCAGGTTTGTCGCAAAGCAGGAATGCGCATTGCATCAGCACTCTCATGTTCTGTTGCCAGAAGTGGTTGTCGAAGATATGGTTTTCCTCGTATGTACATTGGCGAGGATAGTAATATCTCAACAGGCGCATCAGAATCTTCTCTACTTGCTCTCGCTCTGTCGTTGTCAACTCTTCATAGAATTCGTCATAAATAGGTATCAGGCAGAGGGCTATGTCTGTGCTTTCAAAGTTGGATGCGAAGAGTCTGCTGTCTGGCAATGGAGTAGAAAGAAGTTTGCGGAACACGCTGAGCATCTTTTCCTTGTAGTTAGCGTGCTGCTTGGCAAATGTCTTGTCCTTGCTTGCCACGCGTTCGCTCTTGGTCATCACGTATGCCGTGTGCAGGTAGAGAGTTGTGTATTTCAAGGTCTTTCCTGCATTGGCCCAAGGGTTTGCCATTCCATCTACATCTCTATCTACTTCCGTATTCGCCAGGTTGATCATCGCCTTGTAATCTACTAATGATTTCACTTTGTCCTGTGCTTCTGGCAATACTTCATTGAGGAAACAGTAGAGTCTCGGATGTGTGGTAGGAATATTCTTCTCGATGGCAGCAAATGCCGGTGTTACGAAGTTGTCTGCATTTCCTTCCACCTGGAATTTGTAGCTTCTGCTCCAGTCTGAAACCTTTCCTTCCTTCGACTTCTGGCGGTAGCGCCAGTACCATGTTCCGTTTTCCAACGTGCGATGAGGATTGTACATACACCATGCCTGCATGGCTGACTGGGTAACCGATGTTTCAAAGTCAGGATCTTGCGAAAGTTCGAATTGCAGACTGTCTGAAATCTTCATATTCATAGGAACAATCAGCGGTGACGGATTGATGATCAGCTCATTGTCGATTTGTGGATAAGGACGGGTACGCATCTTGTCGTGCCAGGCCTCAGGATAGGTTTTCTCCTCCCCTTCAATCTCTGTAGGAGGTTCCGGTTCTGTAGGAGGTTCTATGTACTCCTCTGAGCTGGAACAACTCAACATCAGCACTGCCGAAAGCAGTGCCAACATAGAGTTAAGTTTACGGGGTGTTAATATTTTCATGTGGGTTGATGATTACTTTTTAACGACCTTCTTGCCATTAACTACGTAAATGCCAGCCTTTACAGTATTGATGTCATTGCTGATGTAGTTGCCAGAAAGGTCATATACTTTATTGTCTTTCTTTACATTGATAGTAGTTACTTTCTCAATGCCTGAAACGCCATCAAGATAAGTAATAGTAAGCTTTCTTACCTGAATTGCCCCCTTCTTGATATTCTTCAAGGTTACACTGCCGCTATAACCTTTCCAAGTAGGTTTTTCGTAGGTAAAATCACCTGTAGCTGTAAATTCGTAGTTAGGCTTATCATTCTTGATTTGTGCAGAGTTGCTTCCAAAAGTAAAGTCAAATGTAATTTCTGTAATTGTATGCTTGGTCGTCTTC
Organism: Prevotella sp. AM42-24; assembly: GCF_003461825.1. NCBI lineage: Bacteria > Pseudomonadati > Bacteroidota > Bacteroidia > Bacteroidales > Prevotellaceae > Prevotella > Prevotella sp. AM42-24. The sequence continues at coordinate 7,283 of NZ_QTXV01000010.1, forward strand.
AGAGTGAGGCTATTGCCCTTTGTCAAGTTTGTTGCCCATGATATTACACCGTTTTTCTTGGTGTCATATTCGATAAAGGTAGGGTCTTCATTACCATCACCTTTGCTGAAGCTGATTTCGATTTCTGAAGCCTCGTCTGTATATGATACACCATCCAAACTCTGACCAACTTGCCAAACTTTGTCTTTCAGACCATACAAGTTCATTTCAGTTGATGCAGTTTCCTGTGCGAAAACATTGTTATTTACTAATGCGATAATGGCTATAAGAGCCAACTTTAAAAAATTCTTCATAATCGTTCTGTTTTAAAAATTGATAGTTTAGTTTATGCTTCTCGTAGGAGAGAGGATGCTTATTCGGCATCCTCGTAAGTTACTACGATTTTATGGATTTCGATACCTGCCTTGTTTGTCAGGTTCTTCAGTTCGAATTTCTGGGTTTTACCAGTCCAGATATAGGTGTAAGCCTTCTCGCCAGGATAAGTTCCTTCTGGAGTAATCTGGTAATTCTTGCCGATGGCAGCCTTGCTCTTGGAAAGATAGTAGAACTGTACGCTCACGATATTCTTCTTCTCTGTAGAGATAGTCAGCGTATTGCCAGGCAACAGACAAGCAGCCTGAACATCTACACCCTTGTTGTTGGCATCGATTGCATACTCTGGAGCCTTCTTGCCGTCTGCAGTTGCAAAGGTCATAGTGAGGTTTGACTTCTTTCTTACGATAGATACGCCATCCAGTTTCTGGTTGATAGTCCATGCACCAGTAGGAATGTCGGTCATCTTTGGAAAATTGAAAGTCTCTGTAGCTGTCTGTGCATTGACAGAGCAGCAAACCATTGCTACGAGCGCAATGAGAAACATTCTTATCTTGTTCATCGTTCCTTTTGTTTGATGGTTAGTTTTTGTAAACCGGTTCTTTTATTCCGAACCGGTTCCTTTGTATTGATTAATTATAACCAGGGTTGTTCTTGCCTTCCAAGAGCCCATTAGACTGAATTTCAATTAATGGAATTGGGAACAACTGGTGCTTGCCTTCAACGAAGTTGATGTAAGCAGGATAACCCTTTGCACCCTTATTGAAGAAGCACTTGGTTCCGAAACGGATGAGTGCGTCTTGCAATACACCCCAGCGGATGAGATCGTACTTACGCTGACCCTCGAAAGCCAACTCAAAGCCACGTTCCCAGTAGAGAGCGGTGCGAACCTTACCCTGCTCGTCGTTATCGGCGATGAAAGCCTGACCAGTCTCATTACCAGCTTCATCCAGTTTCACAAGATTATACATGCCAGCCTTGTGGTAGATTGCATTGTAGTTGGCAGCGTTGACTTCTGTAGCACCGGCACGGTTACGTACCTTATTAATCAGAGTCCAAGCCATTTCAGTATTACCCAACTCGTTGTAAGCCTCGGCTGCCATGAGCACTACGTCAGCATAGCGGAGCACGCAGTAGTTAACGTCCGTACAGTTAGGATCCTTGAATCCGATAGGCATCCATTCTCTGCGCCACTTGCCAGGGAACCATTTATTCTTACCCTTTTCGGTAGCGTAGTTGTTCTTTACATGCTGCTTCTTCGCATTGTCCCACTTGAAACCATAGCGGCAAATCGTAACATCGCGGCGCTGGTCGTTTTCATCATAGAAGTCGAACCACTCAGGAATCACACGGAAGAAAGCATTGGCACGTCCCATAACCTTTCCGGTCTCTGTTGGAGCCACGTTAGGATTTCCTACTTCAGGACCATTGTAAGAACCCCACCAGCCACCATTTCTTTTGCCTTGCTCGTGTGTGAAGGCAATTTCGAAGAGGCTTTCCTGACTGTTGAGTATCGATTGGTTGAAACTCTTGAACAGCTCCTCGTAACCTCCTGTGAAGAAGTCGTGGTTGCTGCCTGTGAAAGCTTCCCATTCCTTGACTACCTGCTCAAAATATTCCTTGCGTTTCTCTGCACTTGGAATTCTGTCGCCATCCATACCCCAGGTATGGCCTGCACGCTGCAGTAATACGCGCATCAGCATGGCGCGGGCTGCTCCTTGGGTAGCACGCTCTGGGCTGGAAGTTGCGGTAGCCCATGGCAAGTGTTCTTTCGCGAAGTTGAGGTCCTCTACCATCTGGTCGAAAATCTGATCACGATCTACACGTGCAGTGTATGCAGAACTGTAATCCTTTGAATAGGTGGTCTTGAAAGGTACGTCACCCCAGTATTTCACCAGGTCGAAAGCCTGGAAAGCACGGAGGAAGTGTGCCTCTGCATCCAACTTCTGTAATTTTTCGCTACCTTCGTAGCCTGCCATGCCCCTGATGCCGTCGATGCACATGTTGGCACGGTCGATACCCTGATAGTTCAGAATCCAGATGTTCTGCAACCATTGGTTGCTTGCATCTACATTATAATGACTGATATCGCGGCGGGTATTGTCCTTGTTAGTTCCATTGATCATGTACATGTCGTCGGAAGAAGGAGTTGCCATTTCTGCAGAACCATAGTGGTTCTGGTCGGAGATGGAACTGTAGATTCCCATTACTGCCATGTCTGCATTCTGGGCATCTGTAAAGTAAGAATCCTTCTCATAGAATGAGTCTGGTTTCTCGGTGAGTGTGTCGGTACAGGAAATCATGCCCGACGCACCCAATATTGCTGCTGCAATGAATATATATTTTTTCATAACTGTCGAATTAATTAGAATGATAGGTTCATACCGAAGATAAATGAGCGGCTTCGTGGATAAGCTCCGTAGTCAACACCTGCTATTGTTGCCTGACCGAAGTTAGAGACCTCAGGATCGTAGCCTGAATAGCTTGTGATGGTGAAGAGATTGTTGGCTGTTGCGTAGAATCTCAACTTGCGGATACCTACCTTGCGCAAGGTGCGGGATGGGAAGGTGTAACCGATAGTCATGTTGCTCAGTTTCAAGTAAGAAGCGTCCTCTACTGCCCATGAGTGAACATAGTTGTTACCCTCGAAGCAGTCGTAGTAAGCTGCTACTGTTTTGCCCTGGTTGATTTCTGCCAACTTAGCCAGGTCTGTTACGACCTTACCCTCGCTGTCGATTGTCATCCAGCGGTTTGAACTGTTCATTACGTCGAGCGCGTTGCGGTTTGTTGTACCCACCTTACTGTTGGTCAGCTTGGTTGCGTTCAGCAGGTCTGCACCGATGCTGTAAGTGAAGTAAATACTCAAATCGAAATTACCTACATTGAAGGTGTTGTTGATACCTCCATAAACCTTAGGGGTTGCATGACCGATAATCATTTTGTCCTCCTCGCCGATAGTTCCGTTTCTGTCCTTGTCCTCGAACTTCCACATTCCTGGCTTCACCTTATTCTTGTCGCCGTGATAAGGAATTCCGTCCTTCAACTTGTAAGTGCCGGTTGCCTCATCGTAGCTCTCGAAATCGTCAGCTGTATAGAGACCTATAGTCTTGAATCCGTAGAATTGTCCTAAAGGCTCGCCTATTGCCACGCGGTGTGTATTCTGTGCAAAACCGAAGTTTGCCTGGAAATACTGAACCTCTTCACCAGTCAGCGCCTCTACGGTGTTCTTGTTGTGAGAGAGCGTGATGGCAGAACGCCAGGTGAACGATGGCTTGTCGATGTTCACAGAGTTGATGGTCAGGTCGATACCCTGATTCTTGGTCTTACCTGCGTTGATAATCATGGTTCTGTAACCAGATGAGTAAGGCAGGGTTGTATTGAGCAAAAGGTTGCTACTCTTGTTGATGTAGAACTCTGGAGAGATGGTCAGACGCTGGTTGAAGAAACCGAAGTCCAAACCGAAGTTGAAGGTCTTGTTAGCCTCCCATTTCAGTTTCTCGTTAGGAATTCTATTGGTAGCATATCCTGTACCCAGACCATTGCCTACTGCAGTGAATACTGGACCTAAGGTAGCCAAACTGTTGTAGCTGCCGATACGGTTGTTACCTGCGAGACCATAACCCATGCGAACCTTCAAGTCAGAGAAGATGTCCAAGTCCTTGATGAATTTCTCCTCAGCAGCACGCCATGCAGCAGAGAATGCTGGGAAATAACCCCACTTGTTGTCTTTACCGAACTTAGAAGAACCATCGGCACGCAGAGAAGCTGTGAAGAGGTAGAGGTCCTTGTAGTTGTAGTTCAGACGGCCGAAGAATGAAACGAGCTTGTCGTCATAATTCTGGCTGGATTTTACCACGGTAGGAGTACCGAGGCCCATGTCTGCCAGTCCGAAGCGGTCGTTAGGAAAGTGGTCGGCAGCAGCACCGAAGCTACGGGTTCCACGGCTTACATACTCCTGACCCAACAGGGCTGTAAAGTTATGAGCCTTCTTGAACTTCTTATTATATGATAAGGTGTTAGATATCTGGAATGTCTCATATTCGTATGTATCGATAGAGCCGTTGATGCTGGTACGCTTGGCGAGTACACTCTCGTCTCCGTAGAAGAGGGCATTGCGGCGTGTCTGGTAGCGATAGCCTACAGTGGTACGCCAGTTAAGACCCTTCATGATGTTGTAAGTGAGGTCGCCATTGGTAGAGAAGGTGCGGAACTCGCGTTCGTTGGTCTCCTCGCGTGCTGTAATCAGCGGACTCTGCATGGTGTTACCGCTATCGTCAGCCAGGATTGGGTCTTCGCCTTCGAGGAGTGAAGAGTCTTCTCCCTTGATACCGGCTGTAGGGCGATACTGCAGGATGGCACTCATCTTACCGAATCTTGCGTCACCATTCTGAGCTGTTCCTAAACCCCAGATCTTGCGTATGTCGATGTTGGCGCGTGCAGAGAAGGTAAGGCGCTTGTTGATCTTGCTCTTGAAGTTGAGCGTGATGTTGTGCTTCTTGTCGCCACTGAAAACCATAGCCCCCTCATCACGGAAGAAGTTGTAGGCAGCAGAATACTGATTATCCTTGTTGCCACCCTGTACGCTTACGCGATAGTTCTGAACGAAAGTTGTACGTCCCAAAGTCTCTTTCTGCCAGTCGATACCTGCACGGTTAGCATAGTTGGCATCGATGTCCTCGAATGTACCATATCGGCTGTTCCACTGGTCCATGGTCTTGTCTGCTGTCAGCGTACCGAGTGTGCGTTCATAGTCAGCGAGTACGAACTCCTTCACGCTCATCACGTCGAGCTTGTTCATCATCTTGCGCCATCCGATATAGGTATCGAAGTTGATGGTAGCCTTGCTGTTAGTTGTTCCTTGCTTGGTAGTGACCACCACAACACCATTGGCACCGCGGGCACCATAGATAGCTGTAGCAGAAGCATCCTTGAGCACGTCGATGCTCTCGATGCTGGCTGGGTCGAGGTTAGAAAGACCGTCTTCTGTTGGGAATCCGTCGATAACGTAGAGAGGTTCATTGCTCTGAGAGATAGAAATTCCGCCACGTACACGGATGCTGATACCTGCACCAGGAGCACCATCGGCAGATGTTACCTGCAAACCGGCAATACGTCCGGTCAAGGCCTGTGAAATATCGCCAGCAGGCACCTTGAGCAGTTCATCACTCTTGATAGAAGAAACAGAACCGGTGAGATCCTTGCGCTGTACGGTAGCATAACCGATAACAACCACGTCTTCCATATTGATGGCATCAGTTTCCATGCGCACGTCGATCTGGGTCTTGCCCTTCACGCGTACTTCCTGAGTCTTCATGCCGATGTATGATATTACCAGGATGTCCTTAGCAGCATCCTTCGTCTTCAGGGTAAAGTTACCATCGAGGTCGGTAACAGTACCCACACCTTTTTCACCTTTGAGGGAAATGGTAGCACCGATGACTTCGAGTCCTTCATTATCGACTACCTTTCCGTGAATCGTTGTGCTTTGGGCAGACATGTCCATTGCTGCCAACGAGACCGCCAAACACGTTAATACTTTTCTGTAGTTCATATTGTTTAGTTTTTTAATTATTATAATGATTAAATTTCTAATTTTGGCAACTTATCAGTCAGGTTGAGTTCCTTACCTCCATCCTTGATGATGGTTCCCTCGCCCTTATAGATGATTTCAGCCTTTGTTTTGCCGTTCACAGCATGGAAGAATCCCTTGCCGTTTGCCTTCAGTTCTACTTCTATGGTCCAGTCTCCCACTTTAATCTTGCCATTCTTCATCACAGGTTTGCGCACTGCTGCGTCCTTGGCATGTGTGTCGATAATGGTTGCAAAATGGTAGTTCTGGCTCTTTTCTGATGTGGCAGTGAAATGCCAGTGGTTAGGGTTTGGAGTGAAATTACCCTTGTCGTCAGATTTCAGCCAGTTGGTAGCTGGATAGAAGAACTGGTCGGTCATCTCTGTCTTCAGTTTGGATGAAGAGAAAATGTAGGCATCCGAGATTCCTACGCCGTTGGTCGCTTCTACGTGTACAGCTTTGCCTTCTTGTCGAGTGGTCATCGGCTGGATGACGGTGTGGAGCAGGTAGTTCCATGTGACTGGTTCGTCTGCTTCCAATTCATCGTAGATGAACATCAGACCGGAATTGCCGAGGTCAATCATGTGTCGGCGATAGGTTTTGAGATGATTCTTATCCCAGCCGGTCTTAGGCGAGCCTTCTATGTCTGCCTGTTCGAATCGCTTCTTCCAGAGTGGAGAGATAATCTCGCCGTATGCATTGGAAGCATCTCCCAGTACATAGCTGATGTTCTTTCCCACATAGTAGCGTGGAATCCAACCATAGCCTTCTGTTCCGATGCGCTGGCCCATGCCGTTTACCAAGATGGTATTGTGGGCACGTGTTGCACGATGGCAGTAGATGGCGTGGCGATCTACGAACGAGGTATGGTGACCGCTGCTGTAGAAGAGTGACTTGCCGCCGTAGAAGGTGTTGAATGCATTCTGGTTGGCGATGGCATGAGAGGTGGAACCGTATGGACTGGAGCGGAAACTCCACATCGCATTATCATGATAGTCGTTCCAGTCGGTCATGAACGAAGCCAACCCGCTTTCTGGGAAGACACGCCCCAATGGTAGGTCTGCGAGGCCTTTGCCCTTAGGCAGCGGTTTGGCGTATTGCAGGCGGAACCAGGAGAGGTCGCCCGGCTTAGCCAGGAATGCTTTCTTCAGATAGCCCGGTTGTTCTGCCAGGGTTCTTCTTACGAAATCGGCTGCGTATGTGTCGCCAGTGATTCTTGCCAGTGCATCCAGATAACCTACGCGGATGGCGTTAGGCTGTAATACCTTCTGGTGTGAACTTCCGTTGCCGCCCGATTTGGAGAATGGAGGCTGCTGGAAGATGGCATACTGGATATTGTTCTTGTACCATGGATCCTGGAAGAAATCGAAACCTGAGAGGCGGCTGTAGAAATAAGGCACCTCTATCAGCGTGCGGGTATTTACCGTGAAGTAAGAATCTCCGTTGTGCCAAGCACCGTCCTTGTTGAGTCCAGGCATTCTTGCAACCCATACATTGTAGCAGTAGTTGGCCCAGAGTGCAGCCTCAGGAATTTCATTGTAGGTGGCAAAGGAAGCCATGGTGAGGATGCGGAGAGTCATCTGCCATACGTGGTTGTCGGCGATGTGGTTCTCCAGATGGTTGTTGTACTGTCTGTAGAGACTTCCTGCTTTTTCACGGATAGCTCCCAATAGGGAAGCTCGTTCTTCTGCAGTGAGAATATTGAAGAAGGAGTCGTAAGCCATCGTACAGGTGGAGAGCAGGGCTGTATCATTGAAGTCTCCCTTCACTTTTTCGCTCTTGTTCCAGTCAACCATGGTGAGCACTCGCTTCAAGGCTTCCTTGGCGTAACGCTCGTCCTTGGTCAGCAGATAGGCATAGACCAATGCGTAGCAGTTAGCTTCTTCCACATCGATGATGCGGCGGCTTTCACGGGTGAGGTAAGCCTTGCGCTGTACGGCGTTCTTCAGTTCGCTCAGTTTGCTGGTGTTGATATCGTCAAGTCCTTTCATCTTGGTTTTCAACACCTTTTCAGCCTTGTCAATATACCATTTGTATTCTTTCTTGGTAGAGCTGCGCTGCATGAACTGTTCCCAGTCTTTCTGGGTCATCCAGATGCGTGGATGGTCAGTTGGTAATCCTGCTACTACCTTGTCGAAGGAAGGAGGGCAGAACTTGCTGCCATTGTCGCCTACGGTAAACTGCAGTCTTTCCGACCATTTTACCTGTCCACCTATAACATATCCGTATTGCCAGTACCATTTGCCTGCAGCCAGATCGTTGTCCGGATTGAACATAGGCCATCGGGTTTCCCTGGTAACAGTTCCGTTGTGGAAGTTTGGATCCTGCGAATATCTTACCTTATATAATAAACTGGCTTTGTCGAGCTTGGATGTTTCTTCAAAGCCGTCGAAGGGAACGATGGAATTGTTGAATGCATCAGGAAGGGGCCATTGGAATGAGACCTTCCGGTCATCTACGGTTTCACCATCGAGTGGTGAAGGAGTGGCTCTCATCTCGTGCATCAAGGTCGTTTCCTTGAGAAAAATACGGCTTTGGGCACTTGCTTGAGTGCCCAAAGCGGTGATGAAAAATACCGCGAATGCCGTACGAGAGAGAAGATTGTTAAGTTTTCTGTTCATCATCATTTTTGAATCGATGTTAGTTGATGGTTAGTCTTTTGGTATATATTTATTTTTAAATCTTGTCAGTTTAGACGGGTGCTTGTCCATCCATTCACCCAACAGTTGGCGATGCAGCTTTACGATGTCGCTGTATTTGCGCTCCATGGCAAGATTTCTCATTTCACCTCTGTCGGTGTTCATGTCGTAGAGTTGCTCACGATATCGTCCGGTGTCGTAGAGTACGTATTTGTAATCTTTCGTACGCACCATCCATCCGATGGTTCCGGCAGTCTGTGCGAAAACGGTTTCCGTCACTACGTATTCCTGATGTTTCATGTCCGGGTCGCCTGCTTCCACCACATTTCTGAGGCTTTTTCCCTGGCAGTGGGCTGGTACCGGTATTCCCGCAAAGTCGCAGATGGTAGGCATCAGGTCTATGCCGTTGTTCACTAACTGTGGGAGCACCTTGCCTGCATTCTTGCCTTTCGGCAGACAGACGATGAACGGAATGTTGGCTACGCTCTCGTAGAGCACGGTCTTCTGATTCCACTGGTGCTGTGCAGCTCCGTCGCCATGATCGCTGGTAAAGATGACTATAGTATTCTTCCATAGATTCTCCTTGTCGATTTCGTCCAGAATCTTTCCGATTTCATGGTCGCCCAACTCGGTTTGTCGATAATAGGAATACAGATATTTGCGCCAGTCATCAGCTGTATAGTCGAGCGATGGGTAGAGACGGTGATTCCTTGTCTTTTCGAATGCTAATGCCGTAGCGTCATAAGGGTTTACGGCATAGTTCGCAGGTAACTGAGGACAGTCTTTCAGATCAGGCTCCTCGATTTCTCCGAATGGAAGGTTCTGATGGCGTGCAGCCTCGCAGATGCCGTGTGGCATATTGAAGGAAGCTACCAGAAAGAAAGGCTTTTTCTTATCGCGCTGGCGCAGAAAGTTGACTGCATCCTCAGCAAGTCCTTTATCATTATGTCCATGCAGGTTTTTGAATCCGAAAGCATGTTCGCCTGGCAGGGAATTGGTATTTACGTGCCATTTTCCGGCGTAAGCGCACTCATAACCGGCTTCTTCCATCATGTTGCCTAATGTGCGGGCTCTTACAGAGTCAGGCAGAGGCGTTTCGTTTTCCTGCATTCCTATGTCTGAAGGCATATAGCCTGTAAACATGGCAGAACGTGACGGACCGCTCAGAGGAAGTGCACAATAGGCATTGGTGAATCTCACTCCTCTTTTAGCGAGGGCGTCCATTGCTGGAGTTTTCAGGTCATTGTTGCCAGCACAACTCATGGCCGTAGCAGCTTGTTGGTCAGTCATGATGTAGATGATGTTCATCCGCTGCTGGGCAAAAGCTGTCATTGGAATCAGGGAGTAACATCCCAGAAACACTGTCAGACGATTCTTCATATATAATAATGTTATATGTTTAAAGTTTAGTTTGGTTTTTAAATCCGCTGCAAAGATACGTCTTTTGTCCGATATGTATCTGATAAAAGCGTACATTCGAATGTCTTTTCTGTACAAATGCGATAGTTGTACGTTTTTAAAGGTCATTTTTACGAATTCGATAGGTGGGTATGAAAATAAGTGCTAATTTTGCAACCAAATTATGAACAACAATCGTTAAACTAAACCGATCAAAATGAAAAAGGTTATCAATTTATTCAATCTTATTTTCCTTTTTTTGATGTCAACACAGGTGATGGCAGCCAAAGAGGAAGGAGAAAAGGTCAACTCTGACGTTTTCTCTATCATCAATCTCGACTACCCTGGTCTGGAGTCTGTCAAGGCTGAGTACCAGAAGGGTAATGAAAAGAAGGCAGCTGAACTGCTCCTTCATTATTATAGAACACGCACGGGTATCCATAATCCTGATGTAGATCTGAAGAAAATCTCTGTTTCTGCCCGTCAGAGAAAATGGGCTGACGATGCATTGGAGCATACTTTCTATGTTCACGATGGTTACCAGCCTTCCTATAATTATGGTAAGGACATCAACTGGAAGTACTGGCCAGTAAAAGATAATGAGTTGCGCTGGCAGTTGCACCGTCATAAATGGTTCACTCCGATGGGCAAGGTTTACCAGATTACCAAGGACGAGAAATATGCCATCGAGTGGAAGGCTGAATATCTCGACTGGATTAAGAAGAATCCATTGGTAGAGGTTACTTCCAATCAGTATGAGATGAAAGACAATAAGAAGTTTTCTGACGACGTAGAGAATGCACGTTTTGCATGGAGACCTCTCGAAATCTCTCATCGTTTGCAGGACCAGATCAGCCAGTTTACCCTGTTTGTCAATTCTCCAAACTTCACTCCAGAGTTCCTCACCGAATTTCTGGTCAACTATAACCGTCATGCAGAGTACATCCTGGGTCACTATTCCAAGATGGGCAATCACTTGCTCTTCGAGGCGCAGCGTATGTTCTTCGCTGGTACTTTCTTCCCAGAATTCAAGGATGCCAAGACTTGGCAGCAGAGCGGTATCGGTATTCTGAACCGTGAAATCAAGAAGCAGGTATTCGATGATGGCGGTCAGTTTGAGCTTGACCCTCACTACCACCTGGCTTGTATCGGAATCTTTATCAGAGCTCTCGTAGTGGCAGAGGCAAACAATTGCATCAGCACCATTCCACAGTCTTATGTAGATACAGTGGAGAATATGATTACCTTCTATTTCAATATCTGTTTCCCTGATTACAGTAATCCATGTTTCAGCGATGCGAAGAAGGGCGATATGAAGGAAGAACTGAGCAACTACAAGAAGTGGATGAAACTCTTCCCTAACAATGAGGCCATCAAGTGGTTTGCTACTCAGGGCAAGAAGGGTAAGGCACCAGCCAACCTCTCCAAGGGTTTCCTTACATCAGGTTTCTTCACTTTCCGCAACGGTTGGGATATGAATTCTACCGTGATGGTGGTAAAGGCAGGACCTAAGGGCGAATGGCATTGCCAGCCAGACAACGGTACTTTCGATCTCTGGTTCAATGGCAAGAACCTCTTCCCAGACAGTGGTTCCTATATCTATGCCGGACCAGGTGAGGTACAGAAGATGCGCGACTGGTTCCGCCAAACCTGTGTACACAATACATTGACGCTCGACAACAAGAATCTCGAGACTACAGAGTCTAAGACCCTCCTTTGGCTGCCAGACGGCAACCAGCAGGTATTGGTAACTCAGAACCCAAGCTACAAGGATCTCGACCACCGTCGTACTGTATTCTTCGTTGATCAGACTTACTATGTTATTGTGGATGAGGCTCTCGGCAGCGCTACAGGTAATCTCAATCTCCATTACCTTTTGACCGACGGCAAGACTTCTACAGAGAAGAACACTATCCGTACAGACTATAAGGGTGAGAGCAATGTGATGATAGCTTGCAATAGTGCTTCTCCTATGGAACTGAAGCAGGAAGAAGGTTGGTATTCTACTGCTTATCGCAAGAAGACAGCCCGCCCATCATTCTCATTCAATGTAGATAAGAAAGATGCCAAGCCAGTACGCTTCGTTACCATCATCTATCCTGGTAAGGACGTGAAGTCAGTTTCTGCAGCAGGTAAGGTGATCAGTTCTACCGACAAGAGCCTGAAGGTAAGTGTGAAGGTGAACGGCAAGAAGCAGCAGCTCTCTTGGAATATCCAATAACGAAATACTTTATTATATCCAGTTTACGAAATACTTTATTATATTATATGATGAGAAACAAATTAATCCTCTCAGCTCTCGTGGGCTTAGCCTGCATGAGTTGCACCACGAAAACCCAGGACGAAGACTGGGTCGCTTATTCTGAAGAAGTAGCTTGCCAGCAGTTGGAAAGCACAGCTAAGAAGTTGGATGGTCAGGGCGTGTTCCCACGTTCCATCTGGGTACCTTACAAGCTGGAGTTCCTCGAGAGCCAGTTGGGTAGAGATCGCAAGACTTTCCAGGATTCTCTCCGTGTACCGGTAGATTCGCTGATGGGTTCATTGCGCACCTGCGACATCTATGACTGGACCAGCGGATTCTTCCCAGGTTCTTTGTGGTATGCTTACGAGCTGACAGGTAATGAGGAGATGAAGAAGCAGGCTATCCAATACACCAACCTGCTTTATCCTATCCGTCTTTACGATAAAACCCACGATATCGGTTTCATGATGAACTGCAGCTATGGTAATGCGTTGCGCCTTTCTCCAAACGACAGTATTCCTGCCGTGTTGACAAGTTCTGCGGATATGCTCTGCAAGCGTTTCGACAAGCGCATCGGCTGCATCCGTTCATGGGACTTCGGTACTTGGAACTTCCCTGTGATTATTGACAACATGATGAATCTCGATCTGCTGTTCAATGCTTATCATCTTACTGGCGACAAGAAGTATTATGATGTTGCTGAAACTCATGCATTGACCACCATGAAGCATCATTTCAGAAAAGACTATACCTGCTATCATGTAGTAAGCTACAATAACGATGGTACAGTAGAGAAGCAGTGCACTTTCCAGGGTAAGGCGGATGAGTCTGGATGGGCAAGAGGTCAGGCTTGGGCAGTATATGGTTACACCCGTTGCTACAAGGAGACCAAGGACAAGCGCTTCCTCGATCAAGCAGTTCACGTAGCCGACATGATCATGAGCAGAGTGAAGACAGAGGATTGTATTCCTTACTGGGATTACGATGCTCCTGTTGCCAAGGAAACTCCAAGAGATGCGTCTGCAGCAGCAGTAACAGCAGCCGGTCTTTTCGAACTTTGCGAGATTGTGCCAGACGGAAAGAAGTACAGCGACTATGCAGAGAAAATTCTCCGCTCATTGGCAAGCGATGAGTATTTAGCTAAGCCAGGTGAGAATTGCGGTTTCATCCTGAAACATTCTACAGGTTCTTTACCTCATGGTTCAGAGATTGATACTCCTCTCAACTATGCTGATTACTATTTCCTTGAGGCTCTCTTGAAGTACAAAAACATGCATAAGTAAATCAAGCATATATATATTGGTAAAAAATGTTTAGTAAGAGAAAAAATAGTTTAGGTTTCATTTAATTAGTTTAGGTTCGCCTTCTTGAGAGAGAATCAGCGAACCTATTTTTTTATCTGTTAGAACGAAAGAACTACGGGAAATTCTGAAAACTGCCGTAGGAAAAGAGGAGAAGAAATGACCGGAGATGACCTTGGCAAAATAACCGGATGAGTCTTAGAATCTCCTATCCAAATGAATTTTCGTCTCCCAAATACTCTTCGCCAATCCCCAAAAACCGCGTAATCAGTGCCTAAAAATAGAGCCCCCAGCTGAAATTCAGCTGGGGGCTCTTAAGATATATTCAGTTATGGAATCTGAATCAGATTATAAAGGTTTATATTCTACGAATGCTTCCATCGCCTCATAGCAAGCAAGACCCAAGTTATCATACAACTGGGCTGTAGCACGGTTTCTGTCTTCCGCACGCTGCCAGAAGAGACGGTCGTCATTGCCGAGGAAAGGAGCACTTTCCATCTGAGACTGGTGCTTCAGGATAGAATTACGCTTAGCGCGCAATTCCTCTGGACTCAATGGAACACACATCTCGATGTTCTCAATCTCCCATTCTGCCCATGCTCCACGATACATCCAGATGCGGCAATCTTTCAGCCACTCTGCGCCTGCCTCCTTCTCGAGGTCGATGGCAGCCAATACGGCGTCAGTACACTTGCGGTGTGTGCCGTGAGGGTCTGCCAAGTCGCCAGCTACATAGATTTGATGAGGCTTCACCTCCTGCAGCAACTGTCTTACTACTGCTACGTCCTTCTCGGTCATAGGGAGTTTTTCTATCTTACCGCTTTCATAGAATGGAAGGTCGAGGAAGTGGACATGATCCAGCGGGATCTCATTATAGGTACAAGCAATACGTGCCTCGCCACGACGGATAAGACCCTTGATAGTAAGAATGTCTCTTGTATCGAAGTCGCCCTCCTTCTTGTTGGCAAAGAATTTCTTGATCTCCTTGTACTTGTTGGCGATGATGCTGTCCTTGGATTCTGCAAAGAGCTGGTTGAAACCATTGATGAAGTGCATGAAACGTGTTACTTCCTCATCACCTACTGCGATGTTGCCGGATGTCTCGTAAGCCAGATGCACGTCGTGGTGCTGCTGAACCAGACGGCGGATGGTTCCGCCCATAGAGATAACGTCATCGTCTGGGTGTGGAGAGAACACTACGACACGCTTTGGATATGGTTTGGCACGCTCTGGACGATAGGTATCGTCAGCGTCAGGTTTGCCACCAGGCCAACCGGTGATGGTATGCTGCAAGTCGTTGAAAATCTTGATATTAGCATTGTATGCAGAACCATAGAGAGCCAACAGTTCGCTCAGACCATTCTCATTGTAGTCCTTGTTGGTCAACTTCAGGATTGGCTTGTTAATCTTCTGGCAGAGCCAAACCAGTGCAGAACGTACCAACTTGTCTGTCCATTCGCATGATGAAACCAACCAAGGGTGCTCAATGCGGGTAAGATGGGCAGCTGCACTCAAATCCAATACCACCTGTGCGTTTGGGTGAGTCTGCAGGAAAGTAGCAGGCAGGGTATCTGTGATGTTGCCCTCTATCACCTTCTGCATAATCTCAGACTTTTCGTCGCCCCATGCTGTCAGGAATACGGTTTTGGCTGTCAGGAGAGTACCAACACCCATAGTGAGTGAACATGGAGGAACCTGCTCCTTGGTCTTGAAGCTGTTTTCCATCTCCTCGCGTGACATGTTGCCGATGAGGATGATACGGGTGAGCGACTGGATGCTTGAACCCGGTTCGTTGGCTGCGATATTACCCATGCGGCCGATGCCGAGGATAGTAACGTCGAGACCGCCGAAGGTCTTGATGCGCTGCTCATAGAGGCGGCAGGTGTCTTGTACAGCCTCCTGTGCGATGCTGCCATCGAGGGTGAAGATATTCTGTTCTGCAATATCCACGTGGTCGAGGAAATGCTCCTTGAGCTGGTTGATGCTGCGGATAGAACTGTCCTTGCGGAGTGGGTAATACTCATAGGCATTGAATACTACTACATTGCGGAAACTCAGTTTCTTCTTCTCGTAGCGGCTTACCAATTCATCATATACAGGATTGACAGAGAGGCCTGTGCCCAATGCCATCACATAATACTTGCCTTCGTGCTGGGCAGCCTTAATGCCCTTCTCTATGCAGTCGGCAATATGACTACAGCCTTCGCTTACAGATGCGAAGATGTCGGTATGAATTTTCTCCATGCGGGAGATTTCGGAGTATTCCACGGTCGTCTTAGGCTTGTAGAATTCCACAGGTACCTTGTTGAGTACGATTTGTGAACTAAGATTTAATCTCATAACGTAATATATTTATGTAATGTAATATATTGATAATGTTGGAATTTTCTCTCGGTCTGTTGGAATTTTCTCGGTCGAGGGGTCTTTTAGATATTGTTCTTCTCGATATCCTTGAAGTAGCGGTAGGTTCCCACTTTCAACTCGTCTGTAGCCATTTCATCACAGATGATGATGCCGTGCTTGTGGAGCTGGAGTGCGCTGATGGTCCAAGCCTGTGTAACAGGACCTTCGATGGCAGCGTGGAGAGCCTGTGCCTTGTTGTGGCCATTGCAGAGAATCATCACCTCTCTTGCGTCCATCACGGTGCCTACACCTACGGTAAGAGCCAAAGCAGGAACAGCCTCAGGATCATTGCCGAAGAAGCGTGAGTTGGCGATGCGGGTGTCGGTGGTGAGAGTCTTCACACGGGTGCGTGAGGTGAGGGCAGAGTAAGGCTCATTGAAGGCGATGTGGCCGTCAGGACCAATGCCGCCAATGAAGAGGTCGATACCGCCTGCAGCCTTGATCTTCTGCTCGTAGCGCTCGCACTCAGCTTCGAGGTCTTCTGCATTACCATTGAGAATGTTGATGTTCTCCTTAGGGCAATCAATGTGATCGAACAGATTCTTTGCCATGAATGAGTGGTAGCTCTCAGGATGAGACTCTGGTAAACCTACGTATTCATCCATGTTGAAAGTAATGACGTGCTTGAATGATACCTTGCCTTCCTTGACAGCCTCTACGAGCGCTGCATACATACCCATTGGGGATGACCCAGTTGGCAAACCAAGTACGAATGGACGCTCTGCTGTTGGAGCGAACTTGTTGATTGTCTCTACTACGTGATTGGCTGCCCAACGTGACAGCTCATCATAATTTTTTTCAATAATTACGCGCATAGTCGTTAGTATTAATGATTTGTTTCTTAACTATAAATAATGTATTTATTTAACTGATTTATTTTTGTTGAATCAATTCTAATTTTGTCGCAGCAATGAAACCGATAGTCTTTCTGTCAGACCTTTTCAGCCTTTCTGATAGTTCCCTTTCAGTTTTCCTGTAAGACTCTGTCAACTGTTCCGGCAGTTCTGCGGACTGCATCCGATGTGGGTCTTCACGAATTTGCAGAACGAGGCATAGTCGTCGAACCCGAACCTTTCGGCTACTTCCTTGATGGGAATATCGGTGTATTTCAACTCAGCCCTGATCTTATCTACTGCATGTTCCAGGATGATGCCGATGGCAGGCTTTCCCGTGTACTGCTTGACAATCTTCGAGAGATATTTCGGACTCACGCATTGCTTGTCTGCATAATAGGCCACGGTGCGATGGCAACCGTTGTCAACTGCCAGGGCATTGGAGAACTCCAGAAAAATCCTGTCGGCACTGTGCCTGTGCTGCGTGGTAATCACGTTGTCGTAGGCAGGCACATGAATGTCGTTGATTACATAGAAGAAGATACTCGCCATCAGACTTTCCTTCAGCTCGTTGCAGTAGTGGTCGTGCCGATTGCTGCGGAAACGCAGAATGTTGACGAACGTGCTGATGAAATTGTGGATGATCTTCTGGTTGTAAGATATCAACGGTTTCTGGTTGAGAGCATTGAACATAATCCATGCATCTCGGTTGCTCGTCAGCAGACGGCGTACTGCCGAGAGGGAATAGCCTACCATTGTGATGAGGCACCTCTCGCTCTTGCGGATGCTGTGAACGATGACGTTGGGAGGAACAAGCAGCAGGTCGCCGGCAAAGAGTTCTATCTTGCGGTCGTCGAAATTCAGGCACAGATTGCCGTCCAGACAGAAGAGCATCATCAGGAAATTGACCTTGATGCTTTCTTCTTTGTCGGGAAATAGCAGCAGGGGAGATGCTACTACATAATCCGGGTCGGAAAAAACCGAATTGCCGTCTTCTTCTGCAAAGTCTTGCAGCTGATAACTTGTTAGTCTGTTGTTCATCATTCTTTTATTGTCGGTGCAAAGTTAATAAAAAAAGAAGGAATTCCATTACATATTTTTCCCCATTATTCTACCTTATACCGCAATATTGAGTAAAAAGGCGTTTTTTAATTCTTTTTTAGGAGAAAAAAAGAAGAAAATGGGGAAAAATATGTAACTCTAAAATGCTTATTTTCCTATTCAAATTTGTCACCTTATTATATATAGTGTATCATTACCTTATTATATATAGTTTCATCGTCTCATTTTATTCAGATAAGGTTGTCTAATATATATAAAGATGTGATTTTATTTGATATAAGTTTGAAATTTGCATAAAATGTGAGCAAAATGTTAGTGTTTTGCCAAAAAATTACTAACTTTGCACCCGCAAACTTATAAATACGATAAAAGAATGGCTAATTTGAGATTTGAGGTTGTAGCCGAGGCCTTTAAGAAAAGACCTGTAGAGGTGGAAGCTCCCAAGGTTCGCCCTTCGGAATACTTCGCCAAGTATGTATTCAACCGCCAGAAGATGTACAAGTATCTCCCATCTGATGTTTACGAGAAACTCATCGATGTGATTGATAATGGTAATCGTCTGGATCGTTCCATCGCTGATGCTGTGGCTGCGGGCATGAAGCTTTGGGCAGAAGAAAACGGGGTAACTCATTATACGCACTGGTTTCAGCCTCTTACCGAGGGTACTGCAGAGAAGCATGATGCTTTTGTGGAGCACGACGGCAAGGGTGGTATGATAGAGGAATTTTCAGGCAAGTTGCTTGTTCAGCAGGAGCCTGATGCCAGTTCGTTCCCTAATGGCGGAATCCGCAACACTTTCGAGGCCAGAGGTTATTCTGCCTGGGACCCAACTTCGCCAGTCTTTATCATCGATGATACGCTCTGTATCCCTACCATTTTTATTTCTTATACAGGTGAGGCCCTCGATTATAAGGCTCCACTGCTCCGCTCGCTCCATACACTGAGTGAAGCAGCTACCGAAGTGTGCCATTACTTCTATCCTCAGGTGAAGAAGGTGCAGACCAACTTGGGATGGGAACAGGAATATTTCCTCGTGGATGAAAGCCTCTATTCGGCACGCCCTGACCTGATGCTCACCGGACGTACGCTGATGGGGCACGATTCGGCCAAGAATCAGCAGATGGACGACCACTATTTCGGAACTATTCCTGAGCGCGTGCAGGCATTCATGAAAGATTTGGAAATACAGGCTCTCGAACTCGGTATTCCTTGTAAGACCCGCCATAATGAGGTGGCTCCTAACCAGTTTGAGTTGGCGCCTATCTTCGAGGAGTGCAATCTTGCCGTTGACCATAACATGCTCCTGATGAGTTTGATGAAGCGTGTGGCACATAAGCACAGTTTCCGTGTTCTCTTGCACGAGAAGCCATTCGCTGGCGTCAATGGTTCGGGTAAGCACAACAACTGGAGCCTCTGCACTGATACTGGTGTTCTGCTTCATGCGGCAGGCAAAACTCCTGAGGATAACCTCCGATTTGTAGTGTTCATCGTGGAAACCCTGATGGGTGTGTATAAGCACAACGGTCTGCTGAAGGCTTCTATCATGAGCGCAACCAATGCCCATCGACTGGGTGCCAACGAAGCTCCACCTGCCATCATCTCCTCTTTCTTGGGCAAGCAGCTCACTGATCTCTTAGACCATATAGAAAAGGCAGATAAGGAGGAACTCTTTGCATTGGCAGGCAAGAAGGGAATGGAACTGGATATTCCTGAGATTCCAGAGCTGATGATTGATAATACCGACCGCAACCGTACTTCACCTTTTGCTTTTACCGGCAATCGCTTTGAGTTCCGTGCTGTGGGTAGTGAGGCCAACTGTGCGTCATCTCTTATCGTGCTGAATGCAGCTGTGGCTGAGGCTCTCGAAGAATTCAAGACCCGTGTGGATGCACTTATTGCCAAGGGTGAGGATCAGACTTCTGCTATTATAGATATTGTACGCGAGGATATCAAGACTTGCAAGCCTATCCGCTTTGATGGCAACGGCTATTCTGATGAGTGGAAGGAAGAGGCCCAGAAGCGTGGACTCGACTGCGAGGCTTCCTGTCCGGTAGTCTTCGACCGCTATCTGGATAAGGAAAGCATCGAGATGTTTGCCAAGACCAACGTGATGAGCGAGAGCGAGTTGAAGGCGCGCAACGAGGTGAAGTGGGAGACTTATACCAAGAAGATTCAGATAGAGGCTCGTGTGATGGGCGACCTGAGCATGAACCACATCATTCCTGTGGCTACCCACTATCAGAGCCGTCTGGCAAAGAATGTAGAGGGCATGATTCACATCTTCGGTGGCGAGGAAGGTAAGAAACTGACAGCCCGCAACGTGAAGATTATCCGTGAGATTGCTGAGCGCACCGAGGCAATAGAGCGTGGTGTAGAGGCGCTGGTTGATGCCCGCAAGGTAGCTAACAAGATAGAGAGCGAGCGCGAGAAGGCTGTAGCATATCACGACACGGTAGCTCCAAAGATGGAGGAAATCCGTTATCAGATAGACAAGCTTGAACTCCTCGTAGCCGATGAACTTTGGACTTTGCCAAAGTATCGTGAGCTGCTGTTCATCAGATAATATTTCCTGGATAAGGAATTGGGATAATAAAAAAAGAGTGCATTGTTTGTTACAGTGCACTCTTTTTTTTGTTCCGTGAATATGGTAAAGTAGGTTAAAAGTAATATAAAGAACGTGAGGAAGTTTGTTTCGTTACTTGTTTTTTAGTACTTTTGCCCCATAATTATGGATTCAAGTGTGGAAAATGTGGAGAATTACACAAAAAAGGTATCAAAAATGTGTAAAATTCCACATTTTCCCCACTTCAATAAAAATAAGGGGATATGTTTAACAGAACGATTATTCACGAATTGGAGCAATGGAAAGAGCGCAGAGACCGCAAGCCATTGATGATGCTGGGAGCTCGCCAAGTAGGCAAGACATCGGTGCTGAAGAAATTTGGAGAAGACAGCTTTGAACATTGTGCTTATTTCAGTCTTGATGAAGAAGAGGGTGTTTGTGACATCTTTCGCAAGACCAAGAACCCGCAGCAAATCATCGAGCAGCTGTCGTATCTTACATCCGAGCCAATCTTACCTCATAAGACTTTGCTTGTCCTTGATGAGATACAGGATTGTCCGGAAGCCATAAGTGCCATGAAATATTTCTGCGAAAAGACCCCCGAGTATGCTGTGGCTTGTGCCGGTTCGCTCCTGGGGTTGGCTTTTGGGCATCAGGGATTTTCGTTTCCAGTGGGAAAGGTGGATCACATGAACATGTATCCCGTTACTTTTTCTGAATTTTTGGAACAGCGTGATGCCGGACTCTATCAATATTATATGTCGATAGATAGTCTGGAACCGCTTCCTGATGTGTTTTTCGACCGTCTCTCGCAAGCTTTTACCGCCTATCGCATTTCTGGTGGAATGCCGGCAGTGGCTATGAAGATGATAGAGAAAGATTTGGAAGGTGTGGAAACTACGCTTCGTAATATACTGCAGGATTACTCCTTGGACTTTGTGAAGCATGCCACGCCTTTGCTTGCCAATAGAATTTCGCATGTTTGGCGGTCATTACCGTCACAGTTGGCTAAGGAGAACAGAAAATTTGTTTATCAGCTGGTCCGTCCTGGTGCGAGAGCCCGTGAATATGAGGATGCTCTTACCTGGCTTCAGAATGCAGGATTGATATACAAGGTAAGTTTGTGTTCTACTCCGCAGGTACCATTGAAATCTTATGAAGATTTAAGCATCTTCAAGATTTACAGTCTTGATGTGGGCTTGTTGCGAGTTCTTGCAGAGTTGAGTCCTGAGGCATACTTGAGTGATAATCCAATCTTTAAGGAATACAAGGGTGCTTTGGCTGAGAACTATATTCTTCAGAGTCTGGTGGCTAATGGCATCAAATGTTCTCATTATTGGGCGTCAGGAAATACGGCGGAAGTAGAATTCATCGTTCAGCGTGGTTTGGATGTGATTCCTATGGAGGTGAAATCGGGAACAAGTGTTACCGGGCGCAGTTTGATAGAGTATAACAGGAAGTATTCTCCCCATCTGCGCATCAGATATTCTATGCTTAATCTCAAAAAGGATGATACTTTTGTCAATATCCCTCTTTTCCTGGCGGATAGAACTGAGCAGCTGATAGGATATGTGCAGTAGGGAATATGGTAAAGTAGGTTAAAAGTAATATAAAGAACGTGTATATAGCAAAAATGCTTAGTTTACTATCGAAGCAGGCTTCATTGGTCATTGCAATAGGCTTCATCTGCCATTGCAATAGGCTTCATTTGACGATGAAGTAAGCTTCATTTCAAATTGGTTTGGGGCTTAGATAAAGTTTGCATGAGGCTTATATGAAGTTTGTGTGAGACTTATATGAAATTTTCGTGAACTTTATTTCGCGACGTAGTGTTTTATGTTTCGCGATGGCATTATATTGCCCATCTGGTGGGCAGTATTGTGCCATCCAGAGGAAGTAATCCGTAGGATGTCATAAAGAATCGTATGGATTGAGTGAATAATTTCCGCCCCTGTACCCACTTTTATTTTTCCCTGCCCACGGAAAAAATCTTGCGTGGGCAGGGAGAAAAAAATACCCAGGCAGAGAAGGGAAATTATAAGAGTATTTGTAGAAAATGGGAGTGTCATCGAGAAGGGCATGTCTTAACATTTATTGTAGGAAAATACAGATTGAAAAAGGGTGTATCATGGCTTATGACACACCCTCCTTTTCGACTTTTTCGAAAAATATACAAATGTTTGTCGGTAGTGGTTTGGGTAATGGGTTACACAAATCACTCGGTCTTTATAGTGATTTCTTTGGCCTTTTACATCTGGATAAAGTGAATTTTCTGCAATTTATTTTGTGCTTTTTAAAAATATATTGTATCTTTGCAGGCGACATGGCATATTTATTATTGCCTTAAAATAGATTAACGGAATATTAACTATTTGAGATTTTATTATGGAAAAGAAACTTTACGCAAACGGAGGCTGCAAGCCTTTACAAAAAGTGTTAACATTCATGTTGCTTTTGGTATTCTCCTTGCCAGGTTTAGCTCACCATTATTATGTGGACGAAAGTAATGGACTGAAGTATGAGTTGGATGATGAAAAACATACGGCTGAACTGATACAGCAGCAAGGTACTTCGGGTTATATTTTTTATGAGTCTTTGTATTCAGCAGAGAAGTATGTTGTCCCGAGCTATGTAGCGGATGAAGGGGTAAAATATAAGGTAACAAAGTTGGGTGCTAATTGTTTTTTTAATGCAACAAATTTGAAGGAAGTAGTTTTGCCTGCGACTATAGAGGAGATTGGGGATGGAGCCTTTATCAGATGTCGCGAACTTAAAAAATTGAAGCTGAACGAGGGACTGAAGAGGATTGGTGAGCAATGTTTTAAGTATACATATTCTTTGGAACAGATTACTATACCAGCAAGTGTGACAGAGATAGGAAAATTATTGTTTGATTTAATGGAGAATAATCAGCAGCTGACCATCACTTGCCTTTCTTTTACTCCTGCAGAAGTAAAGGGCGATATGTCCATTTACTCTGAGTTTTACGCTCATCATACATTGGTTGTGCCAAGTGAATGTGAAGCGGCTTACAAGAAACATCCTATATGGGGCAAGTTCTTTATGACCGACTATACAGACACAGCGACAGGGTTCAAGTACAAGCTGAATGCAACAACAAAGACTGCTACCTTGGTTCGTAATACTGATGCTGATGGCAAGTCCCTCTACACTGCAACTAATTATGTCCTTCCATCTACCGTAAAAGATGGCAATGGTGTAGAATATGTATTGACAGAATTGGGTGATCATTGTTTTGTTGGCAATGATAAAATGTATGATTGGGAAGCTGAACTCCACAACGAGACCTTGCAAAGTATCGTATTACCTTCTACTGTCAAGAAAATAGGATGGGCTTGTTTTAACAGATGCTTCAATTTAAAGGATGTTCAGTTGTCCGAGCAGTTGGAGGAACTTTCCGACTCTTGTTTTGCTGAATGTATAAGTTTGGATGGCGTTATTTTCCCTCAAAGTGTAACCAAAATTGGGGAATGTTGCTTTTATGGTTGTATTTCTTTGCAGAGCGTGAAGTTGCCTAAGAATCTCTCAGAATTGGAGACACAATGCTTTAATTTTTGCAAATCCTTGGTCAATGTCGTTTTGCCAGAGAACTGTGAACGTTTGGGGCTTTGGTGCTTTAATGGTTGTGAGAAACTGGAAGAAATTACAATTCCAAGTAAGGTAAATTATATAGATTTATCTTTCTCGAGATGTACCTCTTTGAAAAAGATAGTTTGTAATGCGATAGTTCCGCCTGTTTCTTACTGGGATTACTTAGATGGAGACTGGAAGTTGTTTAGGGATTGCAAACTACAGGTTCCTGAAGGCAGTGAGGAAAGTTATAAGGAGAGCGAAGGATGGGAGAAATTCTATCACGTTTATTATACCGCGCAAGATAATGGCTTTAACTATGATTTGAATCCGAAAACCCAAACGGGAACATTAAAGGCATTGGATAGAAATGATAAAGAAAATCTTGTCTCTGGTGAAAAATATGTTGTTCCTGCTCAAATCACGGAAGGGGATATTACTTATTCTATAACGGACATGGATACGCAGTGTTTTTATTCAGCGAGCAACTTAACAAGCATATCTCTTCCTGCAACTATTGAGAAACTGCCAATTGGCTGTTTCCAAATGTGTACTAATCTGAGCAATGTTCAGTTGCCGGAAAAGCTGAAGATTTTGGAATCAAGTTGTTTTAGCGATTGTGTCAGTTTGAAAAAAATAGCTCTGCCACAAACGTTGGAAAAGATAGGTGATGGTTGTTTTGTGTGTAGATTTGAGGGCTTAGAAACGATTACAATTCCTGCAAGTGTAAAAGAAATAGGAAAGGCCGCCTTTGGTAATGATTGGGGTTCGTCTATCAAGAGCATTTATTGCGAAAGTCAAGACCCCGTACAGGCAAAGGATATATTTCCCAATTTTGGAAATGGTGAGGCATCGCCTCTGTATGATACTTGTATCCTCTATGTGCCTGTCGGTTGCGTCGATAAGTATAAGGCTTCAGAGGAATGGGGACGATTTGCCAATATCAAGGAATTTACTCCAACAGCAATCCTGGAAATTGTGATAGATGCGCATAATGAAAAATCTCCTACTATCTATACCTTGGATGGAAAGAAAGTGGGCACGGATATGCAGACATTGCCTAAAGGCATATATGTGCAAGGTGGTAAGAAAATTGTGGTAAGATAGGTGTCTATTCTTCTAAAAAATGGTTCGGATATTCAAGGGAATGGCTAAAATAGCAGTATCCTTTGAAATCCGAATCTGGTAACGTTAGTTAAAAGAGATATAAAGAACGTTTTGGGAGTGCAATACAAAGAGAAAGTGTAAATTAAGTTAAATAACTATAAAAGATAAGGAGATAGAATCGTAACCTACACATAATCAAATAAAAATGTGTAATTTTGCAGTCCGATTATTTCGGGGATACACTTAGAGTCCCCTGGATTGGTGTGTTAATAGCAATGTCCTGTGGCCGGGATTTGCGGTTAGAGAATCACCTGTCCGAAATAGTGAGTAAAAAGATTAAAAACGTTTTTTAGTAGTAATTTAAATTTTAAAATGGACACATTAAGTTTCAAGACTATCTCCGTAAACAAGGAGACAGCTAAGAAAGAGTGGGTTGTAATCGACGCAACAGACCAGGTAGTTGGTCGTCTTTGCTCAAAGGTAGCAAAGTTGCTCCGCGGTAAGTACAAGCCAACTTTCACTCCACACGTAGATTGTGGTGACAACGTAATCATTATCAATGCAGCAAAGGCTGTATTCTCTGGTAAGAAAGAGACTGATAAGATTTACACACGTTACACTGGTTATCCTGGTGGTCAGCGCTTCAACACTCCAGCTGAGTTGCGCAAGCGTCCAGACGGTATGGATAAGATCCTTCGTCACGCTATCAAGGGTATGTTGCCAAAGGGCCCTCTCGGCCGTTCTTTGATGGACAACCTCTTCATTTACGATGGCACAGAGCACAAGCATGAGGCTCAGCAGCCAAAGGCAATTGATATTAACCAGTATAAATAATTAAGGTAGAATGGAAGTAATTAATGCAATTGGTCGCCGCAAGAGCGCTGTAGCTCGTGTTTACCTCACAGAGGGTACCGGTAAGATCACAATCAACAAGAAAGATATTGAGACATATTTCCCATCAGCAATCCTTCGCTATGTAGTAAAGCAGCCATTGCAGTTGCTCGAGGCTGAGGGTAAGTATGATATTAAGGCAAACCTCGACGGTGGTGGTTTCACCGGTCAGAGCCAGGCACTCCGCCTCGCTATCGCTCGCGCACTCGTTAAGATCGACGCAGAGGATAAGAAGGCTTTGAAGGATGCAGGCTTCATGACACGTGACTCACGTGCTGTAGAGCGTAAGAAGCCAGGTCAGCCAAAGGCTCGTCGTCGCTTCCAGTTCAGCAAGCGTTAATCAATACTATACATTATTATATATATTGGTTATATATAGCTGAACTAAGTTTAGTATCTAAATCGGTGAGATTCCATTAATCGGGGACTACTCATCGACTGATTCTAGATTAGAATTTAAAAAGAAAGTAAACAACAATTAAACAAGAAAAGACAATGTCAAGAACAAATTTTGACCAGTTACTTCAGGCAGGTTGCCACTTCGGACACCTCCGTCGCAAGTGGAATCCAGCAATGGCTCCTTACATCTTCATGGAGCGTAACGGTATTCATATTATCGACCTCAACAAGACTGTAGCTAAGATCGACGATGCTGCAGAGGCTCTCAAGGCTATTGCCAAGTCAGGCAAGAAGATTTTGTTTGTCGCTACTAAAAAACAAGCTAAGGATGTAGTAGCCGAGAAGGCTGCTTCAGTTAACATGCCTTACGTTATTGAGCGTTGGCCAGGTGGTATGCTCACTAACTTCCCTACAATTCGTAAGGCTGTGAAGAAAATGGCAAACATCGACAAGTTGATGAACGATGGTACATTCTCTAACCTCTCAAAGCGTGAGTTGCTTCAGGTAAGCCGCCAGCGTGCTAAGTTGGAGAAGAACCTCGGTTCTATCGCTGACTTGACTCGCCTTCCAAGCGCACTCTTCGTTATCGACGTAATGAAGGAGCACATCGCAGTGAAAGAGGCTAACCGTCTTGGTATTCCTGTATTCGGTATCGTAGATACAAACTCTGATCCTAAGAATATCGATTACATCATCCCAGCTAACGACGATGCTAAGGATTCTGTAGAGGTAATCCTCTCTGCAGTTTGCAGTGCTATCGCTGAGGGTCTTGAGGAACGTAAGGCTGAGAAGGCTGATGAGAAAGCTGCAGCAGAGCAGAAAGATCAGCCTAAGAAGAAGGCTGCACGCAAGGAAGAGGCTGCTGCTGAGTAATTAGGTAGAAGAATATATACTGGAGCCATTGATTCTGTTAATGATTCGATGGCTTTAGTAGCTTTTAAAGCAAGATTTTTATTAACTTTTTAATATAAAAAAATATTATGGCTGTTTCAATTGAAGATATCAAGAAACTTCGCGCTATGACTGGTGCTGGTCTTGCAGACGTTAAGAAGGCACTTACAGAGGCTGAAGGTGATTTCGATAAGGCAAAGGAGTTGCTCCGTGAGCGTGGTCTCGCTATCGCTGCTAAGCGTTCTGACCGTGAGACTTCTAATGGTTGTGTTCTCGTTAAGAAGGTTAACGATTTCGCTGCTATCATCGCTCTCAAGTGTGAGACTGACTTCGTTGCTAATGGTGCTGACTTCATCAAGTTGACATCTGATATCCTCGACGCTGCTATCGCTGCTAAGTGCCACACTCTCGATGAGGTAAAGGCTTTGGCTCTCGGCGAGTCTGATGTTCAGGCTGCTGTTACTCAGCGCTCTGGTATCACTGGCGAGAAGATGGAGCTCGATGGCTACAATGTACTCGAGGGTGAGAACATCGAGGTTTACGACCACATGAACAAGCACACTTTGTGTACTATGGTTCAGCTCAACGAGAACAACGAGGAGGCTGGTCACAAGGTAGCTATGCAGGTAGCTGCTATGCGCCCTGTAGCTCTCGACGAGTCTTCTGTTTCTGAGGAGACTAAGAAGACTGAGCTTGAGGTAGCTGTAGCTAAGACTAAGGAAGAGCTCGTAGAGAAGGCTGTTAACGCAGCTTTGAAGAAGGCTGGCATCAACCCAGCTCACGTTGACTCTGAGGATCACATTGAGAGCAACACTAAGAAGGGCTGGTTGACACCTGAGCAGGCTGAAGAGGCTCGCAACATCAAGAAGACTGTAGGTGAGGAGAAGGCTGCTTCTTTGAACCCAACTATGATCCAGAACATCGCTAATGGTCGTTTGGCTAAGTTCTTCAAGGAGAACTGCCTCGTTGACCAGGAGTTCCAGTTCGGTGATGGCGACAAGCAGACTGTTGCTCAGTACCTCGCTTCTCAGAGCAAGGATCTCAAGATCACTGCTTACAAGCGTTTCACACTCGTTGCTGAGTAATCCACGCTTTTAGCTGGATGGGATCATCACAAGATGACTCAACAACAACAACTATAATTTGACTTATAGTTAAATTAGAATATCCGGGAGTTATGGAGATAAAGCTCAGCTTTACTTCTAACTCCCTTTCTTTTTATCGGAAGTTTTGAGGGAATCTCATAGCTGAATTTCTCAGAATCTCACAGCAGGTTTTTCTCAGAATTTCATTCAAGAAATTTCTCGGAATTTCCTCAAAATTTTACTTTTTGGGTTATTCTTTCTTAAAATATTGATATTATGAAGATATTTGCCATAGGCATGAACTATGCCGAACACAATAAATCGCTCCATGGTACGTTATCTAAACCAGAGCGTCCTGTCATTTTCACGAAGGCAGATTCTGCCTTACTCAATAATGGCAAGCCTTTCTTCATCCCAGACCATCTGGGACGCATCGAGTATGAAACCGAATTGGTGGTGCGCATCTGCAAGTTGGGAAAGACGATTCCGCAGCGTTTCGCCCACCGCTATTATGATGCTGTGACTGTGGGTATTGACTTCACAGCCAGAGAAATGCAGAAGAAACTAAGAGAGGCAGGACAGCCTTGGGAGTTAGCGAAAGGATTCGACGGTTCTGCCGTTATCGGTGAATGGGTAGATGTACAGAAATTCAGAGACATACAGGCTATTCATTTCCATCTCGACTTGAACGGAAAAAATGTGCAGGAAGGTTGTTCCAGTGATATGCTCTACAAGGTGGACGAAATTATCTCGTACATCAGTCAGTATTTCACGCTGAAGACGGGTGACTTGCTCTATACGGGTTGCCCTACGGGTTGCGGACCTGTTAAGATAGATGACCATCTGGAAGGTTATTTAGAGGACAGGAAGGTGCTCGACTTTATGTGTAAGTAATTGTGTAAGAAGTGATTTGAAAAATATGGTTACAAAGGTTTGGAGATATTTTATTGCAACTCTATTGCTGATGCTTGTCTTACCTATGCAGGCGCAGCAGTTCTTTAATCTGACCGCAGATGAGGTCAGGGTAGATTCCGTGTTGCCGAGATTTGTGTATTCCAAACCTTTATCCAATCATCACCAGGATTCTATTTATACAGCAACGGTCAAATATGCAGAGTATGTAGATATGACCGTTGCTGATATTGCCAACTACAATCGTCTCTCGGGGGCGGCACTTCCATCGCAGGTTCCTGTAGAGACTCAGGTTTCGCTTTGTCGCAATGAGGCAACGCTCCTCGTCAATTTTTGTCCGTTGGTATTCCGCAACAACAAATATCAGATATTGGTTAGTTTCATGCTCGACATCAAGGCCAAGCCTATCAGTCGTTCAATGGCGAAGGCAAGAGCCTTGACCCGTGCTTCTGAAACAGAAAAGGATTATGCGGCTCATTCTCTTTTGGCTACGGGAAGATGGGCGAAAATCAGAGTAGGCGAGAGTGGTGTTTATCAGCTTACTGACCAAGTTATCCGACAGGCTGGTTTTTCTAATATTGATAAGGTGAAAGTGTATGGTTATGGAGGTAATCTTCAGAACGAGGCACTCTATGCGTCAGAAATCTTAGCCAATGACGATCTGAAGGAAGTGCCACAGTATGTGAGAGATGGCAAGCATTACTTCTATGCCAAAGGTCCGGTGAGCTGGAGTAGCAATACTGCCACCCGTCGTACTCGTAATCCTTATTCTGACTACGGATATTATTTTATCACACAGAGCGACGAGGCTCCGCAGACCGTGGATTCAGCTACTTTTGTGAACTCATTTTATCCTTCCAGCGATTTCTATCATTCTCTCTATGAGGTAGATGGTTATGCTTGGTTTTCTGGTGGAAGAAATCTCTATGATTCCAAAGCGCTCAATCAGGGAGCCAGCGAGCAGATTGTCTTTACCAATACTACTGGAAATGCAGGCGGAAAATTGGCCGTCAACATCTCTACGGGTACTTCTGCTACGGCTGATGTGGCTTTGAACGGCAGGATCTTAGGCAAGGTTTATGCCCAAGTTTCCGGTTCGGAATACGATTTTGGAGCGGAAGGTTCGACTATTTTCACCCTCAAGAACCTGACTATCGGCGGCAATGATACGATTACGATTACGAACGTTTCGGGCGGAACCATGCGCCTCGACTATGTGGCCATGGTGTGGAATGCACCGAAGGCATTGCCGGAATTCTCTGGAAAGATTCCTGCAGCGCAGTTCGTTTATAATATTACCAATCAGGATCATCATGCCGATGCACAGGCCGACATGGTGATCATCATCCCTACTTCCCAGAAACTGCTCAAGCAGGCAAAGAGGCTCAAGACTTATCATGAAACCCATAACGGGCTGAGAGTCAACTTAGTGCCTGCTGACGAACTGTATAATGAATTTTCCAGCGGAACACCTGATGCAGGAGCTTACCGACGTTATCTGCGTATGCTCCAAGACAGAGCCGAAGGAAATGAGGCAAATATGCCGAAATATCTCCTGCTTTTCGGAGATTGCGTATGGGACAACCGTATGCTGACTGCCGACTGCAAGCGACTGAATCCGGATGATTATCTTCTCTGTTTTGAGAGCGAGAACTCCCTCAACAAAATTTATTGTTATGTGAGTGACAGTTGGATGGGTATTCTCTCTGAAGGTGCCGGCGGTTCTCCGACTACTCAACAGCAGGACGTAGCGGTAGGAAGATTCCCGGTTTCAACACCAGAAGAAGCCAAGATTATGGTGGATAAAACCATCAACTATATGGAAAATGCCAATGCGGGATCATGGCAGAACACATTGGTGTTTATGGCTGATGATGGTAATGACAACCTCCACATGAAGGATGCCGACGAAGTGGTCAACTACATTGCCGACAAATATCCTGATTTTCAAATCAAGAAGGTGATGTGGGATGCTTACCAGCGCACCACTTCTTCTGTAGGCAATTCCTATCCTGAAGTTACACGTATCATCAAGGAGCAGCAGGCCAATGGTGCCCTGATTATGGACTATGCCGGTCACGCCAGTGCAGGTCAGTTGTCGCACGAGCAGGTGGTGAAACTGATGGATTTCAACAATTTCAAGAATACCAACCTCCCTCTCTGGGTGACTGCTGCCTGTGATGTCATGCCTTATGATGGAGTGGAAGACAATATCGGTGAAGCAGCTGTGCTCAATCCGAATGGAGGAGCTGTTGCTTTCTATGGAACAACCCGAACGGTTTATGCCAATCGTAATAAATATATGAACCGTGCCTTTCTCTACCGCGTGCTGAGTACGAAGGACGGAAAACCGCTGACTATCGGTGAGGCACATCGACAGGCACAGAACGATCTGGTAAAGGGAAATGTAATCGGTTATGATAAGGAAGGTAAGCCTATCACGGAGAGCGACCTGACTTCTAACCGCTTGCAGTATGCGCTCTTAGGCGACCCGGCAATGCCGCTGAATGTGCCAACCCTAAAAGTGGTAGTAGATTCTGTGAATGGCATTTCTACTTCGGATGCTTCTGCCAAGGCTATGCTGAAAGCAGGAATGGTGGCAAGAATCGACGGACATATTGAGGGAAATGAAGCTTTCAACGGTGTGGTGACGGCTACGGTAAGAGATTCCAAGGAACTGATAACCTGCCGACAGAACGATGGCAAAAGTGATGCTTTCACTTTCTACGACCGCACCAAGACCCTCTATAATGGTTCTGACAGCGTGGTGGGAGGCAAGTTCTCTTTCCAGTTTGCCGTACCTAAGGACATCAACTATACGGATGAATCTGGACTGGTCAATCTCTATGCCATCAACAATGACAGGACCATCCGTGCTCATGGTTCGAGCGACGCATTCAATGTGGGTGGAAGTGCGTTGGCAAAGAATGACTCTATCGGTCCATCTATCTACTGTTATCTCAATTCGCCTTCCTTCGTGGATGGTGGAAACGTGAACCCTACGCCTTTCTTTGTGGCTGAGGTGAAAGATAAGGACGGAATCAATGCTGCAGGAAGTGGTATCGGGCATGATTTGCAGCTCATCATCGACGGTGATGCGAACAAGACGTATAATCTGAATAACAATTTCACCTACGATTTCGGAACTTATACGAGCGGCTCTACCTATTACAGTATTCCTGAGTTGGCAGCCGGTCCGCATAAACTCCAATTCCGTGCCTGGGACATACTGAACAACAGTTCTACCGCTACGTTGACTTTCAATGTGGTGAGGAGTCTGAAACCATCGTTTGATACAGGTGTGACCGAGAATCCAGCCCGGAATTCTACCACATTCATCATCACGCATAATAGAATAGCGAGCAGTCTGGATATCGTCATCGAAGTGTTTGATACCTCCGGAAGAAAACTCTGGCAGCATACAGAGACGGGCGTTTCCAATTCGGGTTCTTATACTGTGAAGTGGGATTTATCCACAGGTAGTGGAACCTTGCGTACGGGCATCTATCTCTATCGCATCAAAGTGGCTTCGGATGGCAGTGGGTATGAGTCAAAAACCAAGAAACTGATTGTACTCAACCATTGATCAAAATAGAAATAACATATTAACATATATATAATAAGGTATGAATATCAAGAACAGAACAGTTAAGATATGGGCAACTTGCCTCTTGGCAGTCTTCTCCGTGCAGGCGAATGCACAGGAGAACGAGAAAGATCTCTTCAATCCAGTCAACTTCGCTGTGATCTCGCAGACCATCGCTCCGGATGCACGAGGTGGCGGTTTGGGTGATGTGGGTGCAGCTACAGACCCAGATGTCAATTCCCAGTACTGGAACCCTGCCAAGTATCCTTTCAATATTTCGAGAGCAGGCGTGGCACTCAACTTCACACCATGGTTGCGCTCCTTAGTCAACGATATGAACTTAGCCTATCTGGCAGGTTATTACCGTATAGGTGACTACAGTGCCGTTTCAGGTTCCCTGCGTTATTTCAATTTGGGTGAGGTTTATACGAGTACAGATGAAAATGCCACTACTATCAACCCTTATGAAATGTCGCTCGATGTGGCTTACTCCCTGATGCTCAGTGAGAAGTTCTCTCTGGCAGCGGCAGTGAGATGGATTTATTCAGATATGCGCTTCAATGAGACTGAGGATAACTCCCCAGCTTCCGCTTTTGCCGCAGATATTGCTGCCTATTATCAGAATTACGTCAATATCGGTCAGCGCGAATGTCAGTTGGGTATTGGTTTGAATATTTCCAACATCGGTAGTAAAATCACATTCAGCGGAGAGGAGTATAGTCAGTTCTTGCCAGCCAACCTGCGTTTGGGTGCTTCCCTGATGATTCCGCTTGACGAGTACAACCGACTGACGATTGCTGCAGATGCCAATAAATATCTTGTGCCAACCGTTCCGCAGCAGGAGGAAGGTGAGGACAATGCCGACTATGAGGACCGCGTACATAGAGAGTACAGCGACGTATCTTCCATCAGCGGTATTTTCAAGAGCTTCAGCGACGCTCCAGGCGGATTCAAGGAGGAGTTGAAGGAAATCAACTATGGTGTAGGTGCGGAATACGTATATAATGACAAGTTCTCTATCCGTGCCGGTTATCATCACGAGAGTGCCAGCAAGGGTAACCGTAAGTATTTCACTGTAGGTGGTGGTTTCAAGATGAATGTTTTCTCTCTGGATGCCGCCTACGTAGTGGCAACGGCAAAGAGCAATCCGCTTGACCAGACCTTGCGTTTCACCTTGGGATTTGATATGGACGGAATCAAGGATTTGTTCAGAAGAAGATAAATTAGCAATATAAATAGACTATGAATATACGTGTAGGATTCGGATATGATGTGCACAAGTTGGTAGAAAATCGTGACTTGTGGTTGGGTGGCATTAAGATAGATTACGAACTCGGATTATTGGGCCACAGTGATGCAGATGTGTTGATTCATGCTATTTGTGATGCCTTGTTGGGAGCAGCCAATATGCGCGACATCGGCTATCATTTCCCAGATACGGCAGCAGAGACGCTGAATGTGGATTCCAAGATTCTGTTGAAGAAGACCATCGATCTGATAGCCACCAAGGGGTATGTGTTGGGCAATATCGATGCAACCATCTGTGCTGAGCGTCCTAAGCTCAATCCGCATGTGCCTGCGATGAAGGCCTGCCTTGCCCAGGTGATGAATACGGATGAGGAAAATATTTCCATCAAGGCAACGACCACAGAGAAATTGGGTTTTACTGGAAGAATGGAAGGTATTTCCGCCTATGCTACGGTTTTGATCGAGAAAGTTTAGTCCTTTCTTCTAATAGATACATTCCGTTTCTTCTCTTGATAGAAAGCAGTCTCTCTGTTTTTCTCTCCTTGAAATCAGACAGTCAAAATAGAAAAATGAAAACAAAACGCTCATTAGGCTTTACAAGTTGAAAGCTTAATGAGCGTTAATGGTTTCTTAAAATCTGTTGTGTTCGGGCACATTTGGTTGATGTAAATCAAAAAAACGCAAAGGTGCTGCATTTTCTTTCAAAAATATTTGGAGGAATCAGAAAATCGTCGTACCTTTGCACTCGTCAAAAGGTTAATAGATTGTTTAGGTTAGTAGTAATAGATTTAGGTTTTTAGTTATTAGGTTTTAAGGTAGATTGTTTAACAGATAGCTAAGGAGATCGTGAGATTACCTTTGGTTAAGAATTTTTTTTAAGTTAAACATATTGTATGCCGCAGCTCGAGGTGAGTTGCGGCATATTTTATTTTTCCCATTCTCATTCTTTCCCTCTCACCCTTTTCATCTCTTTCTTTCCTGACAATCTTTCTTTTATTTTTGAAAAAGTAGCTTTTTCTTTTTGTCCTTCAAGTAATTTGCATTATCTTTGCATTATCTTAATCTGCATTTGCAGCAAAACCCTTTGCAATAGGCGTAATAATAAAAGATAATAGGCATGAGAGTACTCATAGTAAATACAAGCGAGAAAACGGGAGGTGCTGCAGTTGCAGCCAACCGTTTGATGGAAGCCCTTAACAATAATGGTGTTAAGGCTAAGATGTTGGTGCGTGATAAGGCAACAGAGAATATCACGATAGCCAGTTTGCCGCATTCTCCTTTGCTGCAATGGCATTTTCTGTGGGAACGCTGGCGTGCTTTTTGGCATCTTCACTTCTCTTCCGTCCATCTTTGGGAAATAGATTTGGCTTGTGCAGGCTCTGATATTACCAAGTTGCGTGAGTTTAAGGAGGCTGACGTCATTCATCTGTCCTGGATCAATCAGGGAATGCTTTCACTGAAAAGTATTCGCAAAATTATTAAAAGCGGCAAACCTATTGTCTGGACTATGCACGATATCTGGCCTGCTACGGGCATCTGTCATTATGCAAGAGGCTGCAATCGCTATGCTTCTGCGTGTGGCAACTGTCCGCTCCTGCCTCATAAGGGCAGCAAGCATGACATTTCCAACAAGGTGTTCAGGCGCAAGAAGGAACTTTATCAGCATAGTAATATCTACTTCGTCACTTGCAGCAAGTGGCTGGAGCGGCAGGCTAAGAAGAGTGCCCTCTTTACAGGACTTCATCTCACCAATATTCCCAATCCGATAGATACGCGGGTCTTTTATCCTCATGACAAGGCTGAGGCTCGTCTGCGTGCCGGACTACCGGATGATAAGAAGATCATCCTCTTCGTTTCACAGAAAGTAACTGACGAGCGTAAAGGCATGAGTTTCTTCGTAGAAGCCATAGACAAGTTGGTAGCCCAGCATCCTGAAATGAAGGAAAATACGGTAGTGGCTATCTTGGGCGGTCATTCGGAAGATGTAGCAGAGAAACTGTCCTTGCCAGCATTCCCTTTAGGCTATGTGAGTGACGAGAAGACCATCGTTCAGATTTACAGTTCGGCTGATGTATTTGTGCTCCCTTCATTGGAGGATAATCTTCCGAATACGATTATGGAGGCGATGGCTTGTGGAGTGCCAAGTGTTGGATTCAAGGTGGGCGGCATTCCTGAGATGATTGACCATCAGAAAAATGGTTATGTGGCCAACTATCGGGATGCAGACGATCTGGCACAGGGCATGTATTGGGTTTTGGAGGAGGCTGATGCAGAGGTGCTCAAGAGCAACTGTCTGCAGAAAGTGGCCCACAACTATTCGCAGCATGCCGTGGCAATGAATTATATTGAGGTGTATAATCAGGCAATGGCTTACAAGAATTACAGTTTGTAGGCAATGGCCGTTGATAAAAGTAGAAACGTTATGATCAAATTTTCGATAATTACCTGTACTTACAATGCAGAGTCTGTCTTGCAGCGCACGTTGGATTCGGTGATGAAGCAGACCTGCTGCAATGTAGAACACCTGATCATAGATGGTAAGTCGAAGGATAAAACCTTGGCAATGGTCAAGGCTTACAAACATAAGAATGATGTGGGTGAAAGTGCCCATGAAATCCGGGTTTTCTCAGAACCGGACAAGGGACTTTACGATGCCATGAATAAGGGCATAGACCGTGCTACTGGCGACTATCTCGTGTTTCTGAATGCAGGAGATGTTTTTCCTTCCGCCGATACGTTGGAATACGTGGAAGGTTGTGTAGGTGAGGGAGAAGTACTGCCGGGCGTCCTTTATGGAGATACGGACATTGTGAATATGGATGGTCGCTTTCTGCGCCATCGCCGTCTTTCTCCACCCAAGAAGTTGACTTGGCGTTCTTTCATTTGGGGAATGTTAGTCTGCCATCAGTCTTTTTATGCCCGCACGGATATTGCCAAGAGTGAGCACTATGATTTGGATTACCGCTTTTCTGCCGATGTTGATTGGTGCATCCGCATGATGAAAGCATCCAAAGCCCATAAGTTGCCTTTGCGCAATGTAGGGGCAGTCATCACCAATTATCTGGATGGTGGAATGTCGGTGCAGAACCATAAGGATTCCCTGAAAGAACGCTTTCAGGTGATGAAACACCATTATGGTCTGCTGCCCACCTTGTTGGCTCATGCCTGGTTTCTCATCAGAGGCGTATTCAAGAAATAGCCCCTGATGATAGTTCTCCGAGGATATTTCGCAGTTCTTCGACAATGGTTGCGAGATATTCTCGGATTTTTTCTGTCTCTACCTCGTTGATATGTTCAGGAGCCAAAGCCTGCACCAGTTCCAGGTTCTCCATCTGTATCATGGAAGCGATAGGCAGCAACTTATGAGCCGCCTTTCCGATGTCTTTGCAAGGTAGAGTTTCTTGAGAAAGTGCATCCTGCATTTTTCTAAAATGTCCTTCCAGTTCCTGCTTTACGGTGCTGATGATTTCAGCAGCAGCGTCTTCGTCATCTTCAGCGAAAGCCAATAGTGGCTTGAAACGGACAGGGAACGTAGTTTTTCCTTTTTCTACTATCTGTTCCTTTTGAGAATCAACTCTTTCTACTCCCAAGATTTCTTCCAGTTTCTCCATAGAGAAAGGCTTGAAGAGACAATCGTCAAAACCTGCTTCATGCAATTTCGATTTGATACTTGTATCATGAGCCGTCATGGCAATCACCAGCATCTGACTGTGATTGATGTGCTTAATCATCTCCATACCATTCATTTCTGGCATTTCGATGTCCATCATCATCACCGCAGGTTGCTCATTGTGAAGTGCCGTAAGGGCTTCCGTCACATGATGGCAAGTGATTACCTTCCACGTATCACCTACTAGACGGCGCAACATCTCCTGCAGCAGTTGCAGCTGCAGAGCATCGTCGTCCAGAATGAGAATCTTGTGGTTGGTGAAATTCCGCTTCGTTTTCAGCCTGTCTTTTCCTTTAGATAATCTTGTTTCTCCTTCAATTTCTCCTATTCTTTCTGTTCCACTTATTCCATCATCTTCTATTCCTCTTTCAGTTCCTTCTTCTGCGTCAGCCTGTTGCTGCAATAGGATAGGGAAGGAAACGGTGAAGGTAGAACCTTTGCCCACCGCAGATTCGAGCTGAATCTTTCCGCCGAGCAAGGCTACCAGTTCGCGGGTGATAGACAGGCCCAGTCCTGTGCCCTCAATGCCCTGTGCGCCTTTGAGTCTGGTGAATGCCTGGAAAACCTTCTGTTTTTCCTCCGAGGTCATTCCCTTTCCCGTATCTTTCACCTGTAGAGTGAGTTCATAAGTATGCTTGTCGATGATGATGTTGTATTCATTTCTTGCCTGTCGGATAGAAGCCATGATATGTACGCTTCCCTGGTCTGTATATTTGATGGCATTGCTCACCAGGTTGTCCAGCACCTGTCGGATGCGGAAGTCATCACCTCTGAATATTTTTCCCCAGATATTGTCCTTATCTGCATTTTGGAACTCGCAGGAGATTGCTAACCCCTTCTTTTCTGCCTGTAGTCTGAGCCCTTCCACACTTAGTTTCACCAACTGTTCTGGCGAGAAATTGACAGGGTTCAGTTGCATGAGCCCGTTTTCCAACTGATGATAATCGAGAAGGGAAGCCACCAGTTGGGAAAGATGGCTGGCTGAGTTTTTGATATTGCTAAGACATGAAGTTCCCTTAGGATCGCTCACATACTCTTTCATCAGATCGATAAATCCGGAGATGGAGGCAGCAGGTGCCTTGATGTCGTGGGTGATGGTAAGGAGGAGTCTTTCCCTCTGTCGCATAATGCGCTGGATTTCCTTGTTGGCATTCTCCAGGTTTTCCCTATAGACACGCTCCTTCTTAGTGTCCTGGTAGATGTACCAGAGCAGGATGATGGCAGCAATGATGGCGATGATGGCAAGGAAGGCAATCTGCCATATCAACTGCTGGCGTGCTTCCATCGCCTTGTTGATGGCATGTTGCATGGATGTGCGCTCTTTCTGGTGTGCCTCATTCAACTTCTTGGCAGAACGCAGGGCAAGTTGCGCATTGACAAGCTGCAGATCCTCCATCTCCTTGTTCACGGCTTCACTATGGTGAGTTGAGACTTTCTTCTCTTTTTTCTCAATATCTTCCAGAATGTTGGCCACATTCTCTGCCACATTGATAGGCGTGGCTACAGAATCCACCACCGCCAGATTCGTATCTCTCTTTACGCTGATGGTTTCAGCATGTTCTTTCTTGAAAGCGTCGGCAAGGCGTCGGAAGAATCCTCTTCGGGTTTTCAGCACTTCTACCGTAGTGTGTTTAGCCTCGTGAGTCTGCGGGGCTTTCTTCTCTACCACAATGGAGTCTTTGCCCTTGCTGAGACTGTCCACCTTGGCGCGCAGATAGCCTTTGCTTGACTTACCTGCCAATGCCTCCGAGAGTTGCTTGAGATTATTCTGTTCTTCCTTGAGCAGTCGAGTCATCGTACTATCAGCCACATCCTGCTTCTGAATATATTCGCGGGAAGCCTGGTTGATGTCGTAGATAGACTTGGTATTGCTATATACGAGCACCATTGCCATGATGAGGACAATGGCAGTAGCTGTATAGCCGATAGCAACTTTTAAAGGGACATTATTTTTTTGCATGATAAAAAATCTTTTCTTAGATGCAAAGTTAGCTTAAAAAATCTGATTTACCATCTAAAAGTGAAGGAAAAAAAAGAAAATTGAGAAATAGAGGCCACATCGATACCCCCAAATACAAAAAAACAGGAGAACAAAGCCATGATAGCCTTTTATCTCCTGCCCGATTGAAAGCGACGTGTAATTATTTACTGTTTTTTGAAGGTGATGTTATTCTGCAGTAGCTGCTGAGTCTGTAGATTCAACTGGTGTAGCTGCTGTAGAATCCTGAGCAGCATTCTCTGCTGGAGTAACTTCATTCTCAGCTGGAGTTGCAGTTGTGTCGGCTGGAGCGACTGTGTCAACTGGAGCTGCGCATGATACACTTGCCATC
This sequence comes from Prevotella sp. AM42-24, assembly GCF_003461825.1. Classification (NCBI taxonomy): domain Bacteria; kingdom Pseudomonadati; phylum Bacteroidota; class Bacteroidia; order Bacteroidales; family Prevotellaceae; genus Prevotella; species Prevotella sp. AM42-24. The sequence goes on from NZ_QTXV01000010.1 coordinate 47,315, forward strand.
TTGTTAGAGGCGAACACGTTGCTAACTGATACCATTACCAATGCTGCGATAGCTGCAAATACTAATTTCTTCATAATTGTTATGTTTTTAATTTGTGAATATATTATTTTATTTATTTCTCTTTTGTGAAGCGCCTTATGTACTTTTCGTCCCCTTTTTTGTGGAATTTTCCTTTCTCTTTGTGGAATTTCCTGTCTTTTTGAGGAACATTCAGTTCGTTTGCGTCTTCGCTTAAATATATCACAATAGCCGTGCCAAAAATATGAAGAAAATTGTAAGTGATTGATAAATAGCGTGTTATCTGTTCTTGCACCAAAAATAAGATGTGTGGAAGTGTGGGGAAAGTGTGGAAAAAGTGTGGAATATTTCCCCAAGAAGGTGAGGAATAGCTAAAACCCGAAATGATTTTGACCCAAAATGACCATGACCAAATGACCGGGGACCTTTATTTGGGTCGTCTATTAAGACCAAGATGGGTCGTCTATTAAGACCAACATTTTTCTTTAGAGGAAACAATTTTTTCGAGGAAATGAAAAGCGGTCATTTGGTCATGGTCATTTTGGGTCAAAATCATTTCCCGAAACCACTATTCACGCTATTGAGAATTTGCCCCGTATTTCTTGAGTTTGTTATAGAGAGTTTTCCTGTCTATAGCAAGCAGCTGCGCAGCTTTGCTCTTATTGCCGCCTGCTGCTTTGATGGCTGCTTCTATACGTTGCAGTTCTGTCTGTTCATCATGCAAGGTGATAGGGGCTTGTGGCTGAATCTGGCTCATGCATTGTTCAAGTTCATTCACGCTGATATAGTCTCCCTTGGCAAGCAGGGTGGCACGTTTCATCACGTTGTTGAGTTCTCGCAGGTTACCAGGCCAGTTGTAGGATGCAATTCTTTCCTTGGCTTTCCCATCCAGTCCCAATATCTGGCGTCCCAACTCTTTGTTGGCCTTTTTTATAAAGAGGTCTGCAAAGAGGAAGAGGTCTGTTCCGCGGTCTTTCAGCTCAGGCATATAGATTGTAAACTCATTGACGCGATGATACAGGTCTTCTCGGAAATTGCCTTCAGCCACTCGTTGGGCAAGATTTTCATTGGTTGCACATACGAGTCGGATGTCGATGTCTATTTCCTTGGTGCTTCCCAAAGGACGGATCTTCCGTTCCTGAAGAGCACGGAGCAACTGTACCTGCACCTCGTAGTTCAGGTTTCCCATTTCATCCAGGAAGAGTGTACCGCCATTAGCCATTTCAAAAGCGCCCTTCTTGTCTTGATCAGCACCGGTAAAGGCTCCCTTTGTGTATCCGAAAAATTCTGATGCAGCTACGTCTTTCGGAATGGCTCCACAGTCGAGCGCAAAGAATGGTTTTCCTGCCCGTTGGCTCAGATCGTGGATGCGGTGAGCCACATATTCCTTTCCTGTTCCGCTGGCTCCGAGGATGAGGACAGACATAGGAGTAGGGGCAACAAGCGAAACAAAATCGTACAGTTTCTTGGAGGCTTCGCTTTCTCCTTCCAGATATTTCGGAACATCCTGATTCTTAGAGCTCTCTGAGGATATCCCAGCTGAAGCACGGTTAGTCTGGCTCTTTGTTCTTTGTGAAACAGAAGAGGCGCTTTCATCTTCAGCAGATGAAGAATCTTGGCGTCTGACTCCTCGTTCTTCGCTCTTACCATCATTTTGTGCTTGTTTTCCAGCTTTCAATGCCTCTTGAATCTTCTCTAACAAGATGTCTGGATGGAAAGGTTTGGCAACATAATCAGTAGCGCCCGATTTCATGGCGAGAACAGCATTCTGAACTTCTGCATAACTGGTCATGACGATGAAAGGAATGGTGTAATCGTGTTTTTTGAGCCATTGCAGGAGAGTGAGTCCATCATGATCCGGGAGCCTGAGGTCGGACAAGACCAAGTCCCAGTGACTGTTGTCTTCAAAAAAATGCAATGCCGATTTCACCGAAGTCGCTCTTTCAACCTCGAATCCCTTTTTTCTGAGCCACGTCTGTATCATGGTTCCGAAAGCTAAATCGTCTTCTACTATCAATATTTTAGCCATGCTGTTACAATCTTTTTCTCTTCCGGAGGGCAGCTCCTTATGATGTTGGAGTGCTATTCCTTATTATATTGGTACTGTTTTGAATTGCAAATATACAGAAATAAAATGTATCTGACTACCCTTTTAACTTTCTTTTGCGTATTATGACGCAAGATTTACCAAACATTTGGTTTATAAGACAGATACGAGAAAAATTAATGAAATAAAAGTAATATGAAAAAGTTTAAGAAATGGGCTCTTGTAGCAATAGGAATGATGACGCTTGCCGTCTCTTTGGGTTCCTGCTCGGACGATGATAATGATTACTATTTGAGAACCGTTCCGAATGCTCTTGTTACGGTGAAGGTGACTGGAGATAGATGTTATTTTCAATTGGATGATCAGACAACATTGGCTCCTGGCAATATCAGTAAGAAACCTTTTGGGGATAAAGAGGTTCGTGCACTGGTCAACTATACGATGACCGACCGTAAAGATGATAAGTATGGAGCAGTGGTCAACGTCAACTGGATAGACAGTATTCTGACGAAGAAACCTGTACCTTGTCTGGCTACTCCAGAGGAGAATGATGCCAAGTATGGGCATGATGCAGTAGATATTGTGCGTGATTGGGTGACGATTGTAGAGGATGGCTATCTGACGCTGCGTTTTCGCGCCCTTTGGGGGAATGTAAAACCGCACTCTATCAATCTGATAGCTCATGTAAATCCTCAGAATCCATACGAGGTAGAGCTTCGTCATCATACGAATGGTGACCCTCAGTTGCGCTGGGGAGATGCTTTCGTAGCTTTCGATTTGAATGACGTTTTGCCGGACACTCAAGGTAAAAAGGTGAAACTTACTGTCAAGTGGAAATCTACTGTGGGCGATAAGACTGTAGATTTTGATTATTGTTCCCGCAAGTCGATGACGGCAGAAAACAATAACTGATGATATTTTATATATTGTGTATGAGGAAAGGAAGAGGGGCACGACCGTCATGATGATGGTTGTGCCCCTCGATTTTTTCTTTATCTAACTCTATTTGAGTAATTTCAGGGCTTCTGCTGTCAGATACGGCTTGATTTTATCTAAAGGAACTGTAAAGGAGACTAATCCCATAGCATAAGGTCCTATTTCATATTGCTGATAGATAAAATGTACTCCGTCTTTTGCCAGATATGGGGAGGAAGAAGGCAAAGGAATGATTCCGTTTTCTATAAACAGATAGTCGTTGAGCTGAGCATCTGTTATTTGTTCTTCATTTTCATTCTGTCCTTCGTTTCCTGTCTTTTCTTCATTTGCTGTTTGACTTTCATTCCCACTCTGTTGGTTCAAGTAACTTAATACCCCCTTGCGCAAAATCGGCTGTAAGTCCTTTACCCTGGCCGTATCTACCACCTGACTCAGTTTCTTACCCGTAGCCTTTACGATATTGAATGAGCGTTCGAAGGTAGAGCCATGAGCACCGGCAAGATAGGCATACGAAAGGCAATGATAAGTAACATAACTGTCCGTTTCAGCTTCCTTATTCAGCCTGATGTCGTAGCTCATATTTGCATTGGCACGTGGGTCGGCTTCCTTGAGGTCTTTCATCTGACTTTTCAGATAGGCAAAATTATCCTTGCAGTATTTTTCAATCACCAAATTCCCGTTGGCAAGATCGCCCTTGTAGCTTTCCTGCTTTTCTATCTCATCTCCATTTATGTTTCCAAGATACAGATTGGCTAATTCCTCATTGAGGATAGCTCTGATATTCTTTGAAAGTTCATTGGGTTCAGTTGGGTAATCCACGCTGATGGTGCATTGTACTATTTTGCCCTCTTGCAGGATGCAACTGTCTGTGTTGACTACGAGCGTGTCTGCAGCCTGCGCTTCCTTGATGTCGTTAGCAGCCTGTGCCTTTGTCGAACTGGCTTTGCATCCCATCATGATGCTGGCTACTAAGGCAAGTGTTATGAGTGATAAATGTTGCTTTTTCATCTGAATTCTGTTTTTAGTTGAAATATCGAGGGTAAAGGTAAGCTATTTCTTTGATAATTGTATCTTCTGTTCACATTTTTTAGAAAATAAAGTCTGAACTTGTCCATATTTTTGTATTTCTACCAAGAACTTGCTCCATTTTGTGCACTTCTATCAAGAACTCTCCCCATTTTGTGCTTGTAAATGCATATTTTGCAGTTAATAATTTTGCATTTTACAAGAATTATGTTACCTTTGCGCTTAAGTTTAGATTAGAAATGAATCCAATAACGCAAACCATCATCCTGTCGGCATCTGCGGTGAGAATGCTTCCGCACATTGCCTTGTATCTGCTTCATAAGAAGGAGATAGATGCCGATTTGTGCCAAGTGCAGGACAAGAAGCCTTCTGTCTTGAATTTTATCAAGGCGTGTACACGTGAACGCTCTTTTCGCAATCTTTTTTATTACCGCATGGGCGAATACCGCTCGGTATTTATCTCTTGGCTCTTGCCTCCAGAGCGAACTTTGAATATCTGGTGTCCTCGCATCGGAGAGGGTGCTCATCTGGAACATGCTTATGCTACGTATCTCAATGCAGAGGCTATCGGCAAAAATTTCTATTGTCTGCAGATGGTGACGTTGGGCAATGGGAAAGGCGGAAGACCTACCATTGGAGATGATGTGAAAATTTATACGGGGGCAACGGTTTTTGGAGGCATTCGTATTGGTAATCAGGTGACTATTGGAGCTGGAGCCGTAGTTTTCCAGGATGTGCCTGATGGCTGTACGGTTGTGGGAAATCCAGCAAGAATAGTTGAAAAATAATATAAAAATATAGAAGTTATGAATTATGCACTTATCATAGCAGGAGGTTCTGGTAACAGAATGGGTCAGGACATTCCTAAGCAGTTTATGCATGTGGATAATTGTCCGATTATTATCCATACGCTGATGGCTTTCCAAAAACATCCTGATATTCAGGGTATTGCCGTGGTATGTCTGGCTGGTTGGGAAACGGTTTTGCAGTCTTATGCCAACCAGTTTAATATTACCAAGCTGAAATGGATTTTCCCTGGTGGTAATAATGGTCAGGAATCCATTCATAATGGTATTTATGGTCTGAAAGAGGCTGGATGCAGTGATGATGACCTGATATTGGTACATGATGCGGTTCGTCCGCTACTTTCACAGGATATTATCTCTTCCAATATCGCTATTTGTCAGAAATATGGATATGCAATAACCGGCATCAAGTGTCGTGAGGCTATCTTGGAGAGTGAGGATGGATTTACATCGACTACAAGTATTCCACGTGACAAGTTGATCCGTACTCAGACTCCTCAAACCTTCCGCTTGGGCAATCTGATTGCTGCACATGAGGAGGCAATGGCGAAAGGCATTACCAATTCTGTGGCTTCCTGCACCTTGATGGCAGAACTTGGTGGCAGACAAATGCATGTTGTTCCTGGTTCTGAGAAGAATATCAAGATTACAACCATAGAAGACCTCGAAATCTTGAAGGCTTTGATGAAGGTTCAGCCTGAATCTTGGTTGAAGTAGATTTTATGGGATGTTGTAGATTCAATGGGTTGATACGGATTTAATGTCAGTAGATTTAATAGATTAAAAAATGTAAACAAATAGTTTATGGTAGAACATTCATCTTTTTCAGGTCATTCTCCTAATTCAGATTATTCTCCTTATAATCATGATATAAGGAGACTCTTTTCTGACGGATTGAATCTGGAGCGCCTTCGTGGTTCCCGTATTTTGGTTGTTGGAGCTACTGGGTTGATAGGAAGTTGCATTGTGGATGTTCTGATGCAAAATCCGGATAAATGCTATCAGGTTATTGCTTCAGGACGTAATCGCAATCGGGCAAAACAGAAGTTTGCTGCCTATTGGGAGGATGATTGTTTCTCCTTCATTGAGATGGATGTGACGCAGACGGTGCAGGAAAACCTGGAAGGACAGACCAATGAAAAAGCTTGCAGTTACTTATTGGAAAGGGTGGATTATATCATTGATGCTGCCAGTAATGCCAGCCCTAATTTCTTCAAACTGAAACCTGTGGAGGTCATGAAGGCCAATATCAATGGAGTTTCTCATCTGATGGAATATGGACTGGAACATGGTATGCGTAGGATGGTGTATGTTTCTTCTGGCGAAATTTACGGTGAGGGTGATGGCTCTGAATTTACAGAGATGAGCAGCGGATATGTGGATTGCGCCTCTGTTCGTGCCTGTTACCCTTCATCCAAACGTGCGGCAGAAACTCTGTGCATGTCTTATGTCGAAGAATATCATGCAGATGTGGTTATAGCCCGTTTGAGCCATACCTATGGTCCTGGATTTACTGAAAGTGACAACCGTGTATTTGCTCAATTCATCAGAAATGTATTGAGAGGAGAGGATATTGTTCTGAAAAGTAAGGGTGAGGCATTCCGCTCCTGGCTCTATGTTGTGGATGCTGCTCATGCTATTTTGCGTCTTCTGATGGATGGAGAGAAAGGAAATGCCTACAATGTGGCACACTCGGAGTCCAATATCTCCATTCGTCAATTGGCAGAGTTGATTGCTGGAAAGGCGCATCGTAAGGTCGTATTTGATATTCCCGAGGATGCTTTGCAGGGCAATACAACTCCTATTACCAAGGCTACGTTTAATACTGATAAGCTGAAGGCTTTGGGCTGGAAACCCTTGTTTGATGTAGAACAGGGTTTTGAGCATACTTTGGCGGAGTGTTCTGCTGGCAGCCATTCTTCTTCTAAGCAGTGAGATGGTGTCATAAGTCCAAGCCCCCCTTACTCTTTTGAGGAAAGTTTCTTTTTGATTTCGTCCCAGCTTTCTCTCTTTTCCATATTGAGATAATAGCGCAGGTGTTTTTCCACCCGCTGTTCTACAGGAGGGAACTGCATGTAGTCTCCAAAGAAATGGCGCAGGTATCTATCGGCTTCCTCTGGTAACAGTACGGTGGTGTCCTCGAAAGGAAACTCCTTACCCTTGCCAAGCCATGCTTTCGGGAAGATTTCCTTATAATGATACGAACCGGTGTTGACCAGTACATTTTTTGCCGTTTCGAAATCATAGCGATGACTCATCTCGTCCATTTGGCTGATCAGACGGTGGCGCAATCGGCTTCTGAAGAAAAACGCTAAGGTCTTGATGGCAAAACGTCCCCAGGTTTCCTTGTGAAGGAGCAGGGAAAGGTATTCTCCGAAAGTGTTGTGGGTAGTGACTGCGTTCAGGCGGTTGATGGTTTTGGAGTACTTGCGATACAAGGCTTTTGCTGTCTCCAGATCATCATCCGTAGCATCCAATGGGAAAATATCCACATAGAGTCCGATGATGCAAGGACGTTCTTTCTCCTCGATGAGAGTGGTTTCCCGATTGACAAGTTTGGAGAAGTAGAGCGGGTAGGATTCATTATTATAAGGAGTCACAACCTCATATTTGCCAAAATCTTCTTTCTTGGCAATCTCTAATAATCGGTCGTAATCCGGGCGCGGCATCAGTACATCAATGTCATCGTCCCACGGAATCATTCCATGATGGCGTGCAGCTCCGATGGCAGTACCAGCGCAGCAATAATATCTGAGGTTGTGAGTCTTGCAGATTTCCATGAATGCCTTCAATATGTCAAGAATCGTGGCATTCCATTCCTTTTTGATGCTTTTTATCTCCATGTTTTTTGTATTTATGGTTGCAAAAGTAAGCAAAAAGTTTTGAACTTCAAACTATTTGTGCTACTTTTGCAATAAAAAAGAAAAAATGACAGAAACATTGAAGGAAAAGACAGCCAAGGGATTGTTTTGGGGAGCTATGAACAGTGGTTCCACGCAGATACTGAATATTCTTTTCGGAATATTCCTGGCCCGATTGCTCACTCCTGCTGATTATGGAATCATCGGCATTCTTACCATCTTTACTCTCATTGCAGGTAATTTGCAGAGCAGTGGCTTTACGCAAGCCCTTGTCAATATCAAGCAACCTACCCACAATGACTACAATTCTGTATTCTGGTTTAATGTGCTCGTAAGTCTCACCATGTATGTGGTGTTGTTTTTCTGTGCACCATTGATTGCTGATTTCTTTCATCAGCCTTGTCTTACCTCCCTGTCCCGTTTTGTCTTTTTAAGTTTCTTCATCTCCTCCTTCGGTATTGCCCAGAATGGCTATATGATGAAAAACATGATGAACAAGGAAATTACCATTGTGAATTTCATGGCACTGATCTGTTCTAATATTGTAGGTCTGGTGCTGGCTTTCAATCAAATGGCTTATTGGAGTCTTGCCTGGCAACAGGTAATTTTTATCCTTGTGCTGAATATCGGAAGATATTATTATACGGGCTGGCGACCTAATTTCCAGATAGATTTCGGACCTGTCAGGAAGATGTTCGGATTCAGTGTCAAACTTCTGGTTACCAATATCATCAATACGGTGAGTACCAATGTGCTTACTTTTGTCTTCGGCCGTTTTTATCCTATCAATGATGTAGGCAACTATTCTCAGGCCTACAATTGGGATACGAAGGCCAACTCGTTTGTGGCCAATACGGTGGGACAGATTGCACAACCTGTACTTTCTTCTATTCGTGATGATCAGAACAGAGAAATGATGGTGTTTCGCAAGATGCTACGTTTTACTGCATTCCTTTCTTTCCCGTTGATGTTTGGTCTTACTTTGGTTTCTCGGGAATTCATCCTCATCACGATTCATGAGAAATGGATAGCCAGTGTGCCTCTGCTGCAGATTCTCTGCATAAGCGGAGCTTTTATGCCAGTTTATACGCTTTACCAGAATCTTGCCATCAGCCGTGGCAGGTCGGATGTCTATATGTGGTGCAATCTGGGGCAGGTCATCGGTTTGTTAGCTTTGGTGCTTTTCTGCCATCAGTATGGCATTCAGATGATGGTTGTTGCCTATACCTTATTTATTATAGGCTGGCTGGTAGTGTGGCAGGCAATGATTAAGCGCATTACGGGTTTGAGATTTCTGGATGTTGCCAAGGATATTTTACCTTTTATGCTTTGTGCGGCATTCACTATGGGAGTAACCTACCTGCTTACTCGTTGGCTGGAGAACATCTATCTCCTGCTTCTGGTTCGTCTGGTAATTTCTGCTGCCATCTATTTCTGCATCATGAAGTTGCTGAAAGTGCAGATTTTAGAAGAATGTCTGGCATTTGCGAAAAGTAAATTCCGCAAGAAATCGTAATTTGAATTTCCTGCGGAATCTATTTCCTGATTGTCTGGTATTTCTGTAAATCCTATTTCGTTCCCAACAATCTTCTGTATGAGAGATAGAGGAGATTGACGCAGTTTGCCGGAATACCCCATTTGATGAGTTGGATGACGAGCCGGATAATGCGACTGTGTGGGATATAGTTCAGAGATTTATCTACTTGAGCCAGACTGATCTTGGCATTTCTTGCCCACCGGTAAGCATTTACTACACCGATGTCAATGGCTCTCCGGTAAGTGTTTGCCGTGTCATATTTCTCAAAGAAATCTATCAGATGTCTGGTGGATTTGAAATACGAAAGAAGATTCTTCTCGGATATGTTGTGATTGTAGGAATTGATATTATCTGTACGATAATAATAGACTACATCATTGATGCAGACCTTGTGATTTCCATTTTTTTTGCTTCCAACTTTATGATTTCCAACTTCTCTTGTCTGTGGGCTTGCGTTGTTTGCAGTCCTCTTGTCCTGAATGGAATGATAGAGAAATTGGGCATTCCAGAAGAGATCTTCAGCATAGTTGATTCCTTCTTCAAAGAAGATTTCATGTTCCATGATCATCTGTCGTCTGTAGAGTCTTCCCCATAACCGGTTTGTGATGATGTTCTGGCAGATGAGCATTTTGAGGAACACCTCTCCATTTTCAGTAAAGGGTCTTTGAGGTTCTGAGGCCTTTCCGCTGTTCCATTCACAGTAGCTTCCGTCTATCAGGTCCGCCTGTCCTTGCGTATTTTCCGTCAGACCTGTCTGTCCCTTTGTATTTTCTATCAGTTTTTCCACTGCATTTTCAGGCAGGAAGTCGTCACTATCTACAAACATGATGTAGTCGCCGTGTGCAGCCATGAGTGCGTTTTGTCTTGCCGCTCCCACGCCCCTATTTTTCTCATGATGGATGATGCGTATCTGCGAAGCCCTTTCTGGATATTCTTGGATGAGAGATTCCAGAATGGAGATACTGCGGTCGGGCGTACAGTCGTCCACAAATATGTATTCGATTTGTGCATACGACTGCCCGAACAATGAGCGGGCACATTGTTCGATATATTTTTCTACTCCATAGACAGGAGTCAGGATACTGACCGTTAGCATACGCTTTTCTTCTTTTAGAATATTGATATTATCTTCTTTTTTCCTGATTCACTTCTACTTTCTATCTTGTAAGATAGTCGAAAATCAGTGTACTGTTGTAGAAGAATAGGAAGATGGCTAAGATTGCCAATGCCGGGCGCAAGAACTTGGTATATTTTTCCTTGCCTTGCTTGAGAATATATCCGATGGCAATAGGGATGATGAAAGCCCAGTGGGCTGCCATGATGTAAACTTCATTCAGTCCGAATCCCATTACCAGATGGATGAAAGCATCGCAGAGCACCCAAGAACCTGTGAGCCACAGGAATGGGGAACGTCTGCCCAACCATAGACCCGTAATCAGTAGGGCTACGATTGCTAGTTCTATTATATAAGGTATAGGAGTCTGGTATTTAACGAATATCGGTCTATGACTATGAATATCCTCCAGCAGATGTTCCTTGTGCAGCATCAGCGATTCGCCGAATACATTTTCTATCAGTGATTCAGAGCGGGAAACCGACATGTCTGCCCATTTCAGCATGCCTTTCTGCTGAATGTTCTTGCCGGAAATTTCCTTATCATGAGCCTCTTTCTGTGCCATTTTTGCTCTGAAAGTACTGTCCTTGGCAGCCTTTTTCTGTACCAGGCGCAAACCTTCCTGACGGTTGGGAATAATGAAGGCGCGGTTCTGATAAATTCCTGCAGCTCCTATCAGCAGTGTAGGCAGGATAATTCCTAACGCCAGATATTTCGGACGGAAGAGTTTCTTGCCGTTGGTGAAAAGGGCGGCAAGGAAGGTTTTGGCTCCATTGCTGAGTGTGATTCCTGCCGTAAAGAAGAAAAGAAGGGCGCATTGCCACCAGGGCATTCCTCGGTGCAGCTGTTGCTGGCGACCTGCCAGATAAAGCGTCATCGACAGGAAAAAGAGTGACATTCCGAAGTGATCATCTACGAAAGTAACCAGCAGAACGTAGGCGAAGGAAAAGAGCAGGAATGTGAGCAGATTACTGTCGGCAGCCTTCAGTTGCATGATCTCCCTGAATATCCTTCGTATGAAAATCGTGGAATAGGTGCCCAGGAAAGTCATCATCACAGCCACGATGGTAGTGGCGCAATTCCTGGAAGTCAGTTCCATCAGCCATTCATTGAGCATCGTCAAAGGATAGAGAAAGAAGGGAAGCATCGGATGCCTGTATTCCGTATAATACACTTTCCATTTGGAGAGTGTGAGATAAGTATATGGGTCGAACCCCGATACCTGGAAATTTTTGGTAAAGATGGTCCAGTAACCTACATTTCCATTCTTGCTGAAATCTGCATAGTGGTAGGTTACCATCAGCACGTTGAAGGCAACAATGAGCAGGAAGGCTACGAGCGCAAAGAGCCTTTCTTCTTTCTTAATCTTGAATATATTGTTCATCCTTGAATATTATTGTTTATTCTTGAATATGTTTTTTGTTGAAACGATTTCTTTATCTTGCAAAAGTAATTGTTTTTTTTGAATATTCAAAATGATAGGTTTTATTTTGTGTGATTTTATGTAAAAAACATGTTTTTGTTTTGAGTTCTCTCTGATTTAATGTATCTTTGCGATTGTATTGGTATCAGGCGCACTGTCAAGACTGGTTGTTATGTCATCGCGGATAGTAGTACTTACTTTGCCGATGCAGTAGCATATGGGAACATTTTTCAACCGTACAGTTAGAATTTATTTCTGGTTGATACCGTGTGTTTTTCTGAATAATATTGAATATATTTTTCAGGATGATATTGAATATATTTCTGAATAATAATATAGAATATGATGAAACATGCTTTTTTGATAATGGCTCACAATAACCTGGAAATTCTGCAGACGTTAGTTTCCATGTTGGATGATGAGCGCAACGATATTTTCCTGCATATTGATCTCAAGTCGAATATGCTCGCAAACCATCCTATGTCCACCTCCAAGGCTCGCCTTTTTGTTTTGGAACATCGGGTGGATGTGCGTTGGGGTAATCTCAGTCAAATTCGAACTGAATATGCTTTGCTTGAAGAGGCTTTGAAGCATGGATCATACGAGTATTATCATATTCTTAGCGGACAGGATTTGCCTATCAAGACGCAGGATGAAATCCACCAGTTCTTCCATGAACACAGAGGCAAGGAGTTTGTGGGCATCAATCGTGGTGAAGAATTTGAGTGGGATTGCCGCCGCAAGATGATGAGATGCTGGTTTCTTACTCGCTATACACGCACCAGATGGGGCTGGTTCAATGGAATTATCAGGCGCATCAATAAGTATCTTTCGCTCTGCCTGATGCCTTTTGTTCACCGCTCGAAAATGGATTTTGCCAAGGGAGCCAACTGGGTAAGTATCACACAGAAGTGTGCTGAGTATGTGGTCAGCCAGAAGGCGTTTGTACTCAGCCGATTCAATTTCACTTTCTGTCCCGATGAGTTCTTCCTGCAGACCTTAGTATGGAATCATCCGGAATTCCGACAGGCATTGTATTCTGAAACAGATGAATATGAGGGGTGTATGCGACTGATAGACTGGAAACGGGGCAATCCTTATGTCTGGACATCGGCAGATAAAGAAGAACTTCTGCATTCCAATCGCCTTTTCGCCCGCAAGTTTGACTTGAAAGATCGGGAAATCATAAAATGGGTAAAGGAAACTTTCAGTTGAGAGTTTCCTTTACCCATCTTTATTTTCTTTTTGGGGATTCCTCGTCCCGTTTTCCTTTTTCTTCTTATTCTTTCCTTTTTTCTTAGGGCATTCTTGGAGCGATTCTTATTTGCCCCTTTATTTTTCGTTTCCCAGCCTTAACCTATCATATAATTAACCAGCAGATAGCCGTTGCTTATCCATAGATAGAGTGTGAGGGCGAGGAGCAATCCTCGGAGTCCCCATGTTTGCCAATTCCCGGAACGCCTTTTTCCAGACAGGTTTCCATCTTTTTCCACTTCTGCCTGATATCGGGTTCCTGTTTTTTCCACCAGAAAGCCGATAGCGATAGGGAGAGCATACATATAATGGGCTGTCATGATGTAAACCTCATTGATGCCGAATCCCAAACCGATGTGTAGAGCAAAATCGAAGAGGAAGAACATCATCGTGAGCCACAGAAAACGTGACTTCCTGCCAGCAATGAGTCCGAGGATAAACAGAATGACGATGATTCCTTCCACGACGTAGTTGACTGGCGATTTGTATTTTACGATGACTGGTCGGTCACGGAGAACATCGCCCAGCAGATGATCCTGATGCAGCATGATGGCTTCTCCGAAGAAGTTTTCCACCATGGTCTCACTCCTTGAAGTCGAGATGTCTGTCCAACTGCTGAATTCTCCCTTGGCAATCGGTTTTCCCTTGTTCTTGTTCCATATCTGCTTATGGTCTCTTACATATTTGTCGCGTGCTTTCTGTTTCACGATTTTCTTCACGGCAATAGCCACGTCAGCTGAATCTTTTACCTGGGCAGTATCCTTGTATTGCTGCGTGAGCTTTTCTCGGGCTTCCTTGTCTTTCTTCATCTTGATTTCCTTGCGTGCCATTTCCTTAGGCCATACGAAGGTGCGGTATTCCCAACGTGCAAATCCCCAGATGACAGCCGAAGGCAGAATGACTCCTAAGAGGAAGTATTTGATGCGGAAGAAGTGCTTGCCATTGGTAAAGAGGGCGGCGAGGTATGTCTTCAGTCCGTTGTTGAGCGAAACTCCTGCCGTAAAGAGGAAGAGGAGAACCGTTTGCCAAATGGTGAGCTTTCTTCCCTTTTTGATGCAGACACCCGTGATGTAGAGCGTGGTGAGCAATATCATCATCGACATGATGAAATGGTCGGGCACCATCGCCGACACCATGACGTATGCAAACGAGAAGTAGAATGCTGAAAGCAGATTGGCATCCCAGCGCTCTGTACCGATCACTTCCCTGAATATTCTGTAGAGGAAGATAAAGGAGTAGAAAGCGCAGAATACGAGAATAGCTCCCACGATGTATTGCACGCAGTTATAGCCCGTCAGCATCATCAGTCCCTGGTTGATCTGGTTGGGAATGTACATGAAAAATGCCAGCAGTGGATGGCGATAGACATTATATTCCGTGTTCCACTGCGAAACTGCCGCATAGGTAAGTGGGTCAAAACCAGCTACATGGAAGGCCTTGACAAAGAGCTTGTGGTAGTTTTCCGAGAGTTGGGAAAACTGGTTGTTGTACTTGATGATGGTCAGCGCATTGAGGACGATGGAAACGAACAGCGCTATAATGGCCGACCATTTTTCCTCTCCCTTGATGCGGAAAATATCGAATACTTTTTTCATGAATAGCTATTATTTCTTGAGAAAGAATCTTACCAGTAGGAAGTTTACCGGTATGCAGATGCAGAGCGTAGGAATCATGGCCATCTGTTTGGCTAATCCCAAACCAACAAAGAGGTTGAGGAAGAGTGTCTGCATACTGTAGTTCACGATATGTGAGAAAGTGAAACCAGCCCCTCGCTTGGCATTGGCTTTCACTTTGAAGGTGTAGCGGGTGCTTGCAATGAAGTTGAAGATGAAACTGAGAATATAAGCCAGTGTGTTGGCAACAGTAGCCAGTGTGTGGTCGCTGTTTCCCAATGCAGGGATAAGGTTTGCCAGCAGCGGCATGGCTGCAAGATAAATGACGTATTGCAGGACGGTAGCAATACCACCCACGATTGCAAAACGGACGACCTCGCCAAGTTTCTGACGCTTGGCGAGGTCTATCTGGTTATATTTTTCCTTGATATTCATATACTAATGTCTATCGTACAGGATGAGTCTTGGGTCTGAAAGGTCTGGATTATCCGTAGATAACCTTACCGTTCTCGTCCTCATAAGGAGCCAGATCCTTGGCATACTGGTTCATGGCACGGAGGCTCATACCCATTGATGAGAAACCACCATCGTGGAAGAGGTTCTGCATGGTTACCTTGCGGGTGAAGTCAGAGAACATCATCACGCAGTAGTTAGCGCAATCCTCAGCTACGGCGTTTCCGAGAGGAGACATCTTATCAGCGAAGTCCATCATGTTCTCGATGTCCTTGATTCCCTTACCAGCTGTAGTAGCAGTAGGGCTCTGAGAGATGGTATTGATACGCACGTGCTTCTCACGTCCGTAGATGTAACCGAAACTGCGGGCGATGCTTTCGAGCATGCTCTTAGCGTCAGCCATATCGTTGTAACCGAAGAAGGTACGCTGAGAAGCCACGTAGGTAAGGGCTACTACAGAACCCCACTCGTTGATGGCGTCGAGCTTCTTGGCTACCTGCAACATCTTGTGGAAAGAGATAGCAGAAATATCCAGAGTCTTATTCAGGAAATTGTAATCGAGATCATCGTAAGTACGGTGCTTGCGTACGTTAGGGCTCATAGCAACAGAGTGGAGCACGAAGTCGATTTTGCCACCGAGTTTCTCCTGAGCCTCAATGAATACCTTTTCCAAATCTTCAACGCTGGTCGCATCAGCTGCGATGATAGGGGCGTTGATTTGTTCAGCGAGCTTGTCGAGAGTACCCATGCGAAGGGCCATAGCTGTGTTACTGAGTGCGATAGTTGCACCTTCCTCAGCAGCCTTTTCGGCTACTTTCCAAGCGATAGATTCCTCATTGAGTGCACCGAAGATGATGCCACGCTTGCCTTTTAACAAATTGTGAGTCATTGTTATCTTAATACTTTTGTTTAATAATAACGGCTTTCCTTCTTATATATAATAAGGTATAAGACCGTCTGTCTTACCTTGCCGTTGAAATCGTGCGCAAAATTACGAAAAATGTGCAATATAAGCAAGCTTTTTCGATAAAAAGTGATGTAAACGTTTTCTTTTTCTCCGATAATTTGCCAAAACCTTTAAAAAATCTCAATTTTGGCAAGTTATTGGATTGGATAACTTGCCAAAATCGATTATTTTTTGTAATTTTGGCAAGTTATTAGATTTTTAGCTTATGGATAAACTGATAGGAAGAAAGCTTGAACAGGCTAAACTTCAGGCTTGTATGGAGTCTGAACGCTCTGAATTTGTAGTCGTCTATGGTCGTAGGCGTATAGGAAAAACGTTTTTGGTAAGACGTTTTTTCAAGGACAACTATGCTTTCTCATTTGTAGGAAAACATGAAATGAGACGTGAACAACAATTGGCCGAGTTTGCTAAAGAACTGATGTGCTATTCTCATTCAACTTTTGTTCCACAGCTGAAAAACTGGACAGAAGCGTTTGATGCTTTGCAAAGATTATTAGAAACTTACAACATTCCAGGAAAAAAAGTTGTTTTTTTTGACGAAATGCCTTGGATGGATACACCTAAATCAGATTTCGTATCGGCATTGGAAAACTTCTGGAATGGATGGGCCAACATGCGTGATGATATTGTATTGGTGGCTTGCGGATCTGCCACATCATGGATGGTGGACAAACTCCTGCATAATCAGGGTGGACTTTTCAACCGCATTACCCAAAAAATTTATCTTCGTCCTTTTAAACTGAGTGAGATGGAGCAATATCTGGATGAAAAGCATTTTGGATGGAACCGTTATCAGATAGCCCAATGCTACATGATATTGGGCGGTATTCCCTTTTATCTGACATTGCTCAATCCCAAACTCTCCCTATTGAGCAATATTGACGAACTTTTCTTTGCAGATGCTCATGCCATGCTGCGAACCGAATATAATGAATTGTATTCCACCTTGTTCAAACGTCCAGACAACTATCTTGCAGTCATCAGGATGCTGACCGAACGGAAAGAGGGATTTACCAGAAAGGAAATCAACGAGAAAACTAAATTGGGTGGAGCTGCACTTTCTAAGATTCTGTCTGATTTGGAACAGTGTGATTTCATCTTTTCTTATGCCCGTTACGGCAATGCCAAGAACAATGCAATCTATCGCATCAAGGATTTTTATACCTTATTTTATTATAAATATGTGAATGGAATAGATACGAAAGACAGTCTTCGTTGGACTCATCTTTCATCTACGCCTCAGGTGTCAAGTTGGCAAGGCTTCAGTTTTGAACTTCTCTGCCTACTGCATTTGGATGAAATCAAGAAGGCTTTAGGGATAGATAGAATTCTCAATGATGCAAGTGCTTGGCGTAGCAGGCAACCCGAACAGAATACGCAAATCGACTTGGTGATAGAGCGTGCCGACCATAATATCAACCTTTGTGAAATGAAGTTTTCTTCAGGCATGTATGCTATTGATAAAGGTTATGAACAGAAATTGAGAGAACGCATGTCTATTTTCCTGGCAGAAACCATGACCAGATGCAGCACCCGCATCACCATGGTTACCACCTATGGAGTATTGCAGAACAAACATTCAGGCATTGTAAATGATGAAGTTTTGCTGGATGATTTGTTCGAATGAGATTCATTTTCTCCTTATACAACTTTGGTATGTATAAGGAGAAAAACGTAACAAATAGTAAGCAGAAATGTGCTATTCCTTACTAAAACCATATATTTTTGCCAAGTAATTGCATTTTTATAACAAAATATTTGCAAATATCCAAAATAAATTATAATTTTGCAGCCGATTATAGTAAATTTATAAATTTTATCAAAACGAGAGAGATTATGATGAAAAGAATCGCAATGTTGATGGGGGGGCAATTCTCAGTTGTGGAGTAGCCTTTGCTCAAACATCCGTTACTGGTAAAGTAGTAACTTCAGAGGATGGTGAGCCTGTTATAGGCGCATCAATCAAGATTGTTGGTACTAATACTGGTACTGTTACCGATGTGGACGGTAACTTTTCTATCGTTCTTCCTCAGGGTAAGAATTCTGTGAAGGTTTCTTACATGGGTATGGAAGACAAAACAGTTACAATTAAGGGTAATAAGATTCAGATTGAATTACGAGCAGACCAAAAGACCCTTGATGAGGTGGTTGTAACTGGTTATGGTGTCCAAAAGAAAGCCTCTTTTACTGGTGCAGCTTCTTTACTAAATGGTGCTCAGATTGAGAAGAAGAGTGATGCAAACTTTGTTAAGGCTTTGGAGGGTAATGTGTCTGGTGTACAGATGAATAACTCTACAGGTCAGCCTGGTACATGGGGCTCAATCTATGTGCGTGGTCGTGGTTCTCTCAATTCTGGTACTCAACCTTTGTATGTCATTGATGGTATGCCAATGAACTCTGATAAGGAAGGTACATACACTGGCGAGGGTAACTACCTGGATCCTATGGCTTCTGTAAATCCAGAGGATATTGAGACTGTTACTGTTTTAAAGGATGCTGCTGCAACTGCTATTTATGGAGCTCGTGCAGCCAATGGCGTGATTGTTATTACAACCAAGAAAGGCACAGAAGGCAAGTTGAATATCAATGTTGATATCAAGCAAGGCTTTACTTCTATGGCCAATAACAATATGGACTATGCCAATGCAGAGCAGACTATGAATTTGTATGCACAAGGTCGTGTTGCTGCAGGACAATACAGCAATATTGCTGATGCAAAAGCTTTCTTGACAGAATATTATGAGTGGGATGGTAAGAGATCTACCAATTGGATAGATGAGGTTACTCGCCATGGTTATTACCAAGACTATAACATCAGTGCTCAGGGTAAAACTGGCAAAACAGGTTTCTATATCAGTGCTGGTTATCTCGATACAAAGGGTTTGGTAATTGCTTCTGACTTTAAGAGATATTCTGGTCGTGTCAATGTGGAGAGCAAGTTCGGTCGCTTTGCTGTAGGTGCTAATGCTAACTATGCCTTCTCTATTAAGAATGGTTCAAGTCAGTCAACTGCAGGTGCAATGAGTAATACTATGACCGCTGCGATTTCTATGATGCAACCATTCTATCCAACTCATGATGAGGAGGGCAAATACTATGGTTATACTTACGGCTTATATAACCCTCTTGCTCTTGCAGATAAATTGGGTAATGTATACGAAAGTCGCAATGAGACATTGAACTTGAATCCATACGTGCAAGTTGATATTTGGAATGGTATTTATTTCCGTACAAACTTAGGTGTAAATATCATGAACTATCGTGAGTATGAATATATGTCTGCTATTTATGACCCACAGGGAATGGAAGATTACAATGGTTATGGTGACCAATTCAATTCTCGCTCTACAACAATTACTTGGAACAATGTGCTTGGTTGGAACAAAACTTTCAACAATATGCACAATGTATCTGTTATGTTGGGTCAAGAGATGCAGAAGAAATCATATTATTCTGACCATTATACAGGTTATGATTTCCCATTCGCTTCTTTGGGAATGAACAAACTTTCTACAGCAGGTAAGTGGGAAGATCCTAAATATGAGCAGAGAGAGGCAAGATTGGCGTCTTATTTTGCTGATGCACATTACTCATATCTTGATAAGTACTATGCATCTGCATCTTTCCGCCGAGATGGTTCTTCTGTGTTTGGAACAGATAACCTTTGGGGCAATTTTTGGTCTGTTGGTGCCAAGTGGCGTCTTTCTTCAGAGACGTTCTTGAAGGATAATCCTATTATCACCAATGCCACACTTCGTGCATCTTATGGTACTGTAGGTAACCAAGACATTGATTGGTATGCTGCACGTGGTTATTATATGGCAGGTCACAACTATGATGGTGTGGTAGGTATTGCTCCAGAGTCAATCTCTAATACAAAGTTGACTTGGGAGACTTCTAAGAAATTTGATGTAGGCTTTGACCTTTCTTTCATTGATCGCATTCATTTGTCTTTGGATTACTATAATGAGACAACATCTGATGCTTTGATGAAAATGCCATTGTCTATGACAACTGGTTTGGCTAGCACTTATAAGAACATTGGTAAGATTCGTAACCAAGGTATCGAAGTAGATTTGAAGGCTACTATCATGCATAGTAAGGACTTGGATTGGAATGCTTATGCTAATATGACTTGGAACCAAAACCGTGTGGTTAAGTTGTCTAGTGGTGAACCTATCGTCAATACATTGACGATCAACGAAGTGGGCTATCCATACAATGAGTTCTATATGAGAGAATATGCAGGTGTGGATAAAACCAATGGTAAGCCTCTATGGTATAAGAATGAAACTGGTGATGAGACAACAAGCAATTATAGGGAGGCTGCAAAGCGTCATTTGGGTTCTGCTGATCCAAAGGTATTCGGTGGATTTGGAACATCTATCAATTGGAAAGGACTTGATGCTAGTTTAAGCTTCAATTATCGTTTGGGTGCTAAGGTCTATGATTATGGCGCAGCCTTTACAGGTTGGGGTATGCGTGAGATGACACCGCTCAAAGATATGGCTCTTAACTCATGGACAGAGGATAATCCTAATGCAAAATATCCTCGTTATGTTTACAATGATCCAGATAATTCAACAAATACCTCTTCTCGCTTCCTTATGAACGGAAGTTACTTACGCTTGAGTAATATTACATTGGGCTATACTTTGCCATCTTCTTTGACAAAGAAGGCTTTCATGCAAAAGGTACGTATTTACATTTCAGCAGATAACTTATACACTTTTACTGCAAGTGACTTTACTGGATATACACCTGATACATACGATAATGGCGTTATCGCATGGCAGTATCCTGGTGTGACTACATTTGTAGGTGGTATTCAGATTACTTTCTAAAAAGATTCAAATTAAGGAATAATATGAAGAAACATATATTAGGTTTACTGTTTTTGTCAGTAGCAGGAACTTGTTTGACAAGTTGTGGAGATGACTTTTTGGACACCAAGAACTATTCTGGTGTAGATGTGGACAATGGTTTGACAGATGCATCTTCTGTAAGTAATGCCGTAAATGGTGAGTACGATTGGTTTTATCATTATTATTTTGCAGGCGATTTCGCAACAATGATTGGTGATATTCCAACAGACTTGTCGTATTGGAATGGTTCTACAGGTCATATGGATGCCATCTATTCTTATACGATGACAGATGAGGAAAGCTATTTGCTTTATATTTGGAATTATGGTTACAAAGTAATTGATAATTCAGCGAGAGCAATTAATGCAGGTAAGAAATTGTATGAGACTTCCACAGAGGAAGATAAGAAGACTTTGGATGTCGCTTTGGCTGAGGCTTACGCTCTTCGTGCTTATGCTAAACTTGCTTTAGTCAATATCTATGGTCATCAAATCAAGGTAAATGGTCAGGATTTTTCTGATCAACCAGGTATTGTAATTTCAGAGGAGCCAATTAAGGCTTTCGAGCAGGTATCTCGCTCTACGGTAGGTGAAACATACACGTCTATTGTCGCCGATTTGAAAAATGCGATTGAGCATTTTGATAAGGCTGGTGTAGATAGAGGCAAGAAAGTTTACTTTACCAAGGCAGCAGCAGAAGGATTGTTGGCTCGTGTTTATCTCTATATGGAGAAATGGTCTGACGCTGCGTCTTATGCTCAGCAAGCTCTTGATGATGCAGACGTGTCAGCATTGGCAACAACGGCAGATGATTACAAGGCAATGTATTCTTCTACAGGGGTAAATACAGAAAGTTTGTTCTATTTGTCTATTGACGATAAGCATAACTGGTCTGCAAACTCTTGTGGTACATTGTGGTCAACATATAGCTTTAGTCCAAGTCCAAAACTTCAGAAGATGTATGGTGCAAATGATTGCAGAACTTCTATCTTCATTTGGGATGCTTCATCTACACCAACCAAGCCTGTCTTTAAGGGTGGTAAGTTCCCTACCGTAACAACGACAAACTATTTGATCAATGCGCCAGAAATGTATCTCATTAAGGCAGAGGCTAAGCTTCATGGAACTACTGACACAGATTTTAATGAGGCTAGAAATTCTTTGTTAGTTGTTGCAAAGCGTAATGCGGATATTACTTCTGCCGAGCAGTTGGGTACAACAAAAGATGAGGTTCTTGCTTTCTTGAAGGATGAGCGTGCTCGCGAATTGTTCCAGGAAGGACTTCGTTTGTATGATTTGCGCCGTTGGGACGAAAAGGCATCTGTATATGCTTATGGTGCCCCAGAGGTGAAGTTCACTTTTAACAATTATAAGATTTCAGACTTTGTATATCCAATTCCTGTTGACGAAATCAATGCAGGTTTTGGTGTTGCTCAGAATGACTGGAGCAAGACTTTGCCAAAGGCAAATTAATTTCAAAGACAAATATTTTTAATCAACGATATAGGAATGCCATGAGTGGCATTTTCTATAAATCTCTCTGGAGAGGCTGGCTGTGAAGCTCGCCTCTCTTTTTCGATTTTAGATGTTCAAACTGTCTGGATTCATCAAGAAATCATAAATGTTCATGGTAAGGATACCTTCCTCGTTCTGGTAAGTCGGAGTGGGCGTTCCTACGATGACGATTTTCTTGAAACTGTCTTTTATGCGCAAAAGAGAGTTGAACTCTTGTTTCATTTTTTCTTCTGTTGGCAAGGCATAGGCAGACTGTATGTAGCATCTCTTATAGCCCAGATTGCAAACGAAATCGACTTCTAATGTACTGCGTTGCCGCTTACCATCCTCTCCAATCGTAAAAATTGGTATTTGTCCCACATCAACAGAATAGCCTCTAATACGCAATTCATTGTATATTGCGTTTTCCAAGAGATGTGTAAATTCTGTCTGGCGAAAATTAAGTCTGGCGTTACGTAACCCTAAGTCTGTGAAGTAATATTTGGATGGTGTGTCAATGTATTTCTTGCCTTTGATGTCAAATCTGATGGATTTCTCGATGATAAAAGCATCTTGCATCAAGTCTAGATAGTTCTTGATGGTATCTTTTGAAAGACTGCTTTGTTTGACAGATTTGAAGCAATTTTCCAACTTTGTTGGATTGGTTAGGCTGCCAATATTTGAGGCGACCAAGTTGATTAGCTCTTCCAAATCGTCATCTTTCTTTATTTCATATCGTTCCTTGATGTCACGGATATAGGTATGAGTAAAAAGGTTCTTGAGGTACTCTACTTTTCGCTCAATTTCATCCATTGTGACCACTTGTGGAAGTCCACCATAGGTGAGATATTCATTCAATAAATCTTCACGATTACCTTCTTTTGCAGACATAAACTCTTGAAAGCTTAAAGGCGTGATACGTATTTCGTCGCCTCGTCCTCTGAACTCTGTAATTACATCTTTAGAAAGGAATTTTGCATTGCTACCTGTTACATAAACGTCTGCATTTGTGATTTTGAGATAGCTATTGAGTACATCCTCAAACTCTGCCACCAACTGTACTTCATCAAGGAGGATGTAATATTGTTGAGAGTCTGTCATCCTTGAATCTATATAGTTCAACAAAGCATCAGGATTTCTTAGAGCGGCATTACGGCGGTCTTCCATATCAACCTTGATAATATGCTGTTCATCTACTCCTTGTTCTAAGAGATAGTTATGAAATAAGGTGAAGAGAAGGTATGATTTGCCACATCGGCGCATTCCTGTTATTACCTTTATCATGCCATTACCCTTGCGGGCAATGATTCTGTTTAAGTGAATATTACGTTTTATCTCCATGTTATTCGATTTTTTTGTGATTTATCACACTTTTGTCGAGTGCAAAGTTAGGAATATTATATGTAATCACCAAATATCATTCGATTTTTTTGTGATAAATCACACTTTTGACGAATACGGGGACAAGAATGCTGGCTGTGAAGCTCGCCTCTCCTTTTTCATATATTGTTAAAGGTAAACACTATTAGTCTTTTAAGCAAGCCAATGGAATAACCTTGACTCCATCAGGGCGAGTGTATGCCATACTGCCCCCAGTAAGTAAATTTTCTTCGGGCATGAAAGCTTAGTTTGGTGTCGCTGAATGTATGTTCAACGACGTTGAACATAGACTTCATGCGGGTTTAGTGACTTTTTCATGGGGCTTTATATTCTTTTTCTTGCGAATTATTAGACTTATTCAAGCAATTCTTTGTAATTTTGCATGTAAAAACATAAAGAGATGAAAATAGTAGAAAGAAATATGGTAGGAAAGAAGAGCCAAGAGGCTTGTGAGGATGGTGTCGTCGTGACTGATGATTTCATCGCAGTGATTGATGGAAGTACGAGCAAGACTCCTACGCATCTTTCGCCTGACATGAAGAACGGACGTTATGCGATGGTGCTCATCTCGGAATTTATCAAAAAGGAATTAAAGGCTGAGGCTTCAGTTGATGACTTCTGTCAGGGTGTTTCTTCCTATATATATAATAAGGTGTATAAGACTTTAGGCATGGAAGAGCGGATGAAACTGCATCCTGAAGAACGACTCACTGCTTCTGCCATCGTCTATTCCTGTGTCAGGAGAGAAGTGTGGATGGTGGGTGACTGTCAGGCACTCATCGGTGGCAAACTTTACGAAAACAACAAACCTTTTGAAGAAGAGATTGCCGCCAGACGTGCGAGCCTCATTCAACAGGGAATGCCTCCGGCAGATGCACGTAAGGCTATTGAACCGCTGCTCATTCAGGCGATGCTCAACGGACAGAACATTCATTATGCGGTAATCGATGGATTTCCTATCTACCGTGAAGGTGTAAAGGTCATTTCTCCAGCCATAGGAGAAATCGTTCTGGCAAGCGATGGATATCCGTTCCTGAAACCAACTCTTGCCGAAAGCGAGGCTGCCCTGCAGGCTCAACTCGCAGCCGATCCTCAAAACATTTCCTCTTTCCTCGCCACTAAGGGACTGCAGGAGGGAAATCATAGTTTTGATGACCGGTCTTATATCCGGTTCAAGTAAACATAAAAAAGTCCTATACCAGTAATATCCCGGTATAGGGCTATTGATGATCTTATTTTTATCCTATTTGATGATCTTGTCTTTTTTCCCTACCTGACTTCCTGGCTTTACCTTGCCAAGAAGAGAGGTCACGTTGAGGCTGGCAGTGAAGCTCGCCTCTCTTTTTTTGTCTTTTTATTTGCGTATCTAATATTTTATTCGTAACTTCGCATTGTCTAAAGAAATATAGCTATGGAAGAGATAAGAAAATACCCAGTAGGAATGCAAACCTTCTCTGATATACGAGAGGGTAATTATGTGTACGTTGATAAGACAAGGTATATTGTCGATTTCTTGCGTAATGGTTCTAAATATGTGTTTCTGAGTCGTCCTAGACGATTCGGTAAGTCGCTTTTTGTCTCTACGCTCCAGGCATATTATGAGGGCAGGAAGGATCTGTTTGATGGTTTGGCACTTGGCGAATATGAGAAAGAATGGGTGAGACATCCTGTTCTTCACTTCGACATGAGTACTGCCAAAAATCAGACCCCCGAGGGATTAGAAGAGATGCTGGGCTACATGCTTTCTGAATACGAGCAGGTCTATGGACGTGACGAATTGGCGGTGCAACCGAGCCAGCGTTTGCAGTCTTTGGTTAAGCGTGCCTGTAAGCAGACGGGGCAAAAGGTGGTCGTTTTGATAGATGAATACGATGCTCCTCTCTTGGATGTCGTGCATGAAAAGGAAAGTTTGATGCCATTGCGCTTGGTTATGAGGAAGTTTTATAGCCCATTGAAATATTTAGACCCTTGGCTGGAATTTATCTTTATCACGGGTATTACCAAGTTCTCTCAGTTGAGTATCTTTAGCGAGATCAACAATTTGGATAATATCAGCATGTTCGACCAGTATTCTGCTATCTGTGGTATCAGCAAGACAGAACTTCTGACAGCGATGAAGCCTGATGTTGAGTTGTTAGCCAAGTCTTTGGGAAAAACTTTTGATGAAACGGTTGCCGAGTTGAGTTCATATTATGATGGTTATCATTTCAGTAAAAAATCAGAAGATGTGTTCAATCCGTTTAGCCTGATTAAAGCTTTGAGAAGTCAGGAAATAGCAGCTTATTGGTTTAGTTCAGGTACTCCATCTTACATTATCAACACTTTACGCAAACATCATGTGGGTGTGATGGATATTGAACAGAAATCTGTAGGAGTGGATGATTTCGATGTCTCTCCTGAGCAGATGACTTCAGCTTTACCATTGCTTTATCAGAGTGGGTATCTCACCATCAAGAAGTATAACCCTATCTTGCAGAGCTATCAGCTGGATTATCCAAACAAGGAAGTGTGTGTGGGGATGATTCGCTCCTTGGCTCCTAACTATCTCTCTCCAATATCGTTGAACAATAATAGTTTCATCTTCGATTTTTTGGAGCAACTATATGACAATAACATGGACGGTGCGTTGCAGAAAATGCAGGCTTATCTTGCCAGTATCTCCAATCGACTTGCCAACAAGAACGAGAAGGATTTCCAAACGGTCTTTTATCTCATCTTTAATTTGATGGGTGCTTACATCTTGGTGGAGGAGGATAGTGCAATAGGCAGAGCAGATGCTGTTCTTCACATGCCAGATACCATTTATGTGATGGAACTGAAGTTTGATAAGACGGCTGAGGAAGCTTTGCAACAGATAGATGATAAAGGCTATCTTATTCCTTATTCTGCTGATGGCAAACGACTGGTAAAAGTAGGAATCAACTATGACAGCCAGAAGAGAACCATTGGTGAATGGAAGATATTAGAAGGGTAAATAATGATGGCGCTGACCTTTACCGTAGGTTATCGCTTTACGTTATAAAAGAATAATTTGGATAGAAATAAGAAAAGCCTCAAATCCGCAAAGGATTTGAGGCTTTTGCCTTATCTGATAATCAGATGATTCTATGATTCTTTATCCTACCTGGCTTCCTGGCTTAACCTTGCCAAGGAGAGAGGTAACGTTCAATGAGCCGTCGAAGTTGACTGCACTCAGAATCATACCCTGGCTCTCGATACCCATCATCTTGCGAGGAGCAAAGTTTGCAACGAAGAGCACGTCCTTACCGATCAACTGCTCTGGCTCATAGTAGGCGGCGATACCTGAACAGATAGTACGCTCAGTACCAGTACCGTCATCGATGGTGAACTTCAGGAGTTTCTTAGACTTCTTTACCTTCTCGCAGTTCAGAATATGGCCCACGCGAATGTCGAGCTTCTCGAAATCATCGAAGCTGACCTCTGGCTTGATAGGTGCAGCCTTGTATTCAGCCTCCTCGTTAGCCTTCTTGGTGTCAGCGAGTTTCTGCAACTGTTTCTCGATGACCTCATCCTCAATCTTCTCGAAGAGCAACTCTGGCTCACCGAGCTGAGTACCCGCCTTGAGCAAGTCTGTGCTGCCCAACTGGGTCCATTCGAAAGTTGGCATGTTGATCATCTTGCGCAGTTTCTCAGAAGAGAAAGGCAAGAATGGTTCGAAAGCGATGGCGAGGTTGGCTACCAACTGGAGGGAGATGTTCAGGATAGTCTCCACACGCTTAGGATCGGTCTTCCAAACCTTCCAAGGCTCACATTCTGTGATGTATTTATTACCGATGCGGGCGAGGTTCATAGCCTCTTTCTGAGCCTCACGGAATTTGAATACGTTGAGATACTGCTCCACCTTCTCCTTCACGTCTTTGAATTCTGCGATAGCCTTTTCATCTACCTCCTGCAGTTCGCCGCAAGCAGGAACTACACCGCCCCAATATTTCTTAGTGAGTTGGAGAGCACGGTTTACGAAGTTACCATAAACAGCAACCAATTCAGAGTTGTTGCGCTCCTGGAAATCCTTCCATGTGAAGTTGTTGTCCTTGGTCTCAGGAGCATTGGCTGTCAATACATAGCGCAAAACATCCTGCTTGCCAGGGAGATCTACGAGATACTCGTGCAACCAGACTGCCCAGTTACGAGAGGTAGAAATCTTATCATCCTCAAGATTCAGGAACTCGTTGGCAGGAACGTTGTCTGGCAGGATATAGTCGCCGTGTGCCTTCAGCATAGTAGGGAAGATGATGCAGTGGAACACGATGTTGTCCTTACCGATGAAGTGAACGAGACGAGTCTCAGGATCCTGCCACCATTTCTGCCATGTGCCCCATTTCTCAGGCTGTGCATCGCAGAGTTCCTTGGTATTTGAGATGTAACCGATAGGTGCATCAAACCATACGTAGAGCACCTTGCCCTCAGCACCCTCCACAGGAACAGGAATACCCCAGTCCAGGTCGCGGGTCATCGCACGAGGCTGCAAATCCATGCCAAGCCAGCTCTTGCATTGGCCGTAAACATTGGTACGCCACTCCTTGTGGCCTTCCAAAATCCATTGCTTCAGCCAGTCCTGATACTTTCCTAAAGGCAGATACCAGTTCTTGGTAGGCTTCTTCACGAGACCGTGTCCAGGATTGTTCTTGTTGGTTGGGTTGATCAACTCTTCAGGCGAAAGTGTAGCACCACATTTCTCGCACTGGTCACCATAGGCACCTTCAGCACCACAGCGAGGACAAGTGCCCACGATGTTGCGGTCTGTGAGGAATTCTCCTGTTACCTCATCGCAGAACTGCTCCTCTACCTTCTCTTCGAGTACGCCCTTATCATAGAGAGTGCGGAAGAAATCAGAAGCAAACTTATTGTGAACTTTTGAGGTCGTACGGCTATAGATATCAAAGGAAATGCCGAACTCCTCAAAACTTTTCTTGATCAGATTGTGATAGCGGTCCACCACCTCCTGTACGGTGATGCCCTCTTTCTTGGCACGGATGGTTACAGGCACACCGTGCTCATCACTACCGCCGATGAAAACAACGTCTTGTTTTTTGAGTCGGAGATAGCGCACGTAGATATCGGCTGGCACATATACACCTGCCAGGTGTCCGATATGTACACCACCATTGGCGTATGGCAAAGCTGCCGTCACAGTGGTACGTTTGAAATTTTTCTGTTCCATATTAGCTAATATACATTTTTTTGTTATTTTGGGTGCAAAATTACAAAAAATAGTTGGAAACTGGGAAGTTTTTCGATGCTTTTCTTAATATAGTAAGGTGTGACTACGGAAAATAATGCGGAAAACCCTTCAGATGGCTATTTTAGAAACAATAAGAAGAGAGTTTTGTATGCAAAAGAAGTGAAAAATAGGGGAAAATGCTCGAAAATAGAGGAAATTAGGGGAAAATAGAGGAAAATTTCCCCTAATTTCATTTTTTATTATTATATTTGCAGGCAAAATAGATATGATTTATATGCTATCCGTAAATAATAATGTAAAATGATAGAATCTCCTCCAAAATTCTCTGAAGCTAATGAACAAGAGTCCATTAAGCTGTTGGTTAATCCTATATATGGTGACCTTTTAGCAAAAATAGATGATGGTTACTACTATTGGGACAAGGTGAAGTATATGGTTCCTTCGGGCATTCTGCCCGAAGTGCTTTGGCAGGCTGTAAAGTTTAAGAGGCGGTTGAATGTTATAAATCTCAAGTTTGGAAAGTTGCAATTTCATTTTACGATAACAAGTAAGATGCAGCAACTTCTTCATGAGTTTGATATGAATTTTGGCGGTAGCCTTGGTGCTGGTGGTATTATTCCTGAAAAAGACCACAAAGTGTATTTGTTAAGTTCTATCATGGAAGAGGCCATTGCTTCTAGCCAAATGGAAGGAGCTTCCACGACGAGGAAAGTGGCGAAAGAAATGTTGCGTAAACAAGCAAAGCCTATCAATAAAAGTCAACAAATGATAGTCAACAACTATGCTACTATCCAATATTTGGTTGCGCATAAGGATGAACGTTTTAGCTTGGAGGCATTATTGAATATTCATAGACTAATAGCCAAAGAGACTCTTAATGACTCTTCTGATGAAGGTGCATTAAGGAAAGATGACAAGATATGTGTCATGAATGATATTACAGGAGAAATAGTTCATACACCTCCATTTGCAGCAGATTTAAAAGGTTTGTTGACAGACTTATGTAACTTTGCTAATGACGATAAAAATGAACCATTCATTCATCCCATTATTAAAGGTATTATTATTCATTTTATGTTGGCGTATTTTCATCCGTTTGTTGATGGTAATGGGCGGACTTCTCGTTCTTTAATTTATTGGTATCTCTTGAAAAAAGGCTATTGGCTAACTGAGTTTCTGTCAATTTCGCGAGTTATTTATAAAAGTAAGAACCAGTACGAAAAATCTTTTTTGTATGTTGAGCAAGATGAGTTGGATTTGTCTTATTTTATCGTGTATCATCTACAGGCGATGAAGAAAGCATATGAGGCTTTGCAGGTTTATCTTCGGAAGAAGATGAAAGAAAGAGAGGAATATTACCAATTTCGTGGTTTTAGTAATATCAATGAGCGTCAGGGACAAATTCTAAAGATCTTTAGTGAAAAACCTAAGACGCTCTTGACGGCAAAAGAGGTATCTATACGTTTTCCTATTACAATAAGGACAGCTCGTACAGATTTACAGCATCTTGTAGAATTGAAGTTGTTGGCAAAAGCACCTATAAACAAGCGCATGGTTGGGTATATCAGGGCTGAAGGATTCGAAGATATTTTAAAAGAATTGACAAATTTATAGTTTCTAATAATGAAAGTACGTATTTTTTATAAGTGATTGAGAATGAGACAAGTTTTTATCTCATAAAAAGAAGAGGTTACGAATTAGAAA
>NZ_QTXV01000100.1:0-6982 GCF_003461825.1 Prevotella sp. AM42-24
AAAAGGGTGCGTCACAGACTTATGACACACCCTCCTTTTTTCGTTACACTAAGGTCAAAATCATTTACGATATTATAAAGAAAGGTTATTATTCCTCAACTTATAAAACAAAATACATGGTTCGCTATAAGAGTTTTTCATTACCGCCACTATTACCGCCAAATCACTTTCTATCGTTCTCGAAAGTCTCCGACATTCTTTTTTTGATAAAATTCCCCAATAATTTTATACGAATTTCAGTTTTTATTTGTAATTTCGCAGCAAATTTCTAAACACATATTAATTTTAAACAACATGTTGCAAAAGTTATTCGGTTTTGACCCTGCTCAAAACAAACTGAAAACGGAGGTGGCTGCGGGTATCACCACCTTCCTCACCATGGCCTATATCCTGGCCGTTAATCCTAACATCTTCAGTCATCTCGCCGCTCAGGGCATGGATACACACGCTGTGTTCACTGCCACCGTACTGGCTGCCATCGTGGGTACGCTCGTGATGGCGGTCTATGCCAAGAAACCTTTCGGACTGGCTCCTGGTATGGGTCTGAACGCTTTCTTCGTATTCACGGTCTGCCTCACCATGGGCTATCCCTGGCAGATGGCACTCACGGCTGTTCTCATCGAAGGTTTCATCTTCATCATCCTCTCCGCTACCGGTATCCGCTCGATGATGGTGGATGCTATTCCGGCTTCCCTGAAACGTGCCATCGGTGCTGGTATCGGCCTCTTCATCGCCTTCATCGGTCTGAAGAATGCAGGTATCGTGGCTGCCAATGAGGCTACTTTCGTCACCATCGGTAAGATCACCGAAGGCTCTGCCCTGCTCGGCGTTATCGGCATCATCCTGACCAGCGTGCTCGTCATCAAGAAAGTGCCTGGCAACCTGCTCATCGGTATTCTCGCTACTACGCTCATCGGCATTCCTATGGGCATCACGGAAATACACGGACTGGTAGATGTGCCACCTTCGGTTTCACCTATCTTCTGCCAGTTTGATTTCTCCAACGTCTTCTCCATCGATATGGTGGTCATCGTCTTCACCTTCCTCTTCATCGATATGTTTGATACGATGGGCACACTCGTGGGCGTCTGCACCAAAGCGGGCATGATGAGACCGGACGGAAGAATTCATGGACTCAACAAGGCGTTCATGGCGGATGCCGTGGCTACCGTGGCTGGTGCCTGCTTCGGAACAAGTACCACTACCACCTATGTGGAGAGCGCTTCGGGTGTTGCCCAGGGCGGTCGTACGGGTCTTACTGCCTTCATTACTGCCATGTGCTTCGTAGTGGCCCTGTTCTTCGCACCACTGTTTCTGTCAGTTCCTTCTGCAGCAACTACTCCAGTGCTCGTCATCGTGGGTCTGTATATGATGTCGCCTATCAAGGACATCGACCTGAACGACTACGCTGAGTCTATCCCTGCTTTCATCACCATCATCATGATGCCGCTCACCTACAGCATTTCTGATGGTATTCTCTGCGGTATGATCAGCTATGTGGCCATCAACGCCTGCTGCGGAAACTTCAAGAAGCTGAGCATCACTATGTGGGTATTGGCTATCCTCTTCGTACTGAAATATATCTTCATCTAAACAGAGATGAAAATACGGTTTAGATAATAATCCTAACTATATAATGAACAGATCCGGTTGGAACTCATGGGGTTCTAACCGGATTTTTTTATCCCCATCCCTTATTGTAACCTTTCTGTAACATACAATACTACCCTGTAACATAATCGTCACAAACACGTAATGCGCTTTGCACCCCTGCTTTCAAAATATCATCGTACCTTTGCACCCGAAAGAAATTACAAATTAGAAATGAGAAAT
Organism: Prevotella sp. AM42-24; assembly: GCF_003461825.1. Taxonomy (NCBI): domain Bacteria; kingdom Pseudomonadati; phylum Bacteroidota; class Bacteroidia; order Bacteroidales; family Prevotellaceae; genus Prevotella; species Prevotella sp. AM42-24. The sequence continues at coordinate 1,834 of NZ_QTXV01000100.1, forward strand.
TAGATATGGGTACAATTTATTTATGTATTGTGATCTTCCTGCTCTGTCTGGCAGTGTTTGATCTTTTTGTGGGAGTCAGCAATGATGCTGTCAACTTCCTGCAATCTGCCATCGGTGCTAAGGTGGCTAAGTTTCGCACGGTGCTGATCATCGCTTCCTGCGGTGTGGTTCTCGGTGCTATCATGTCTTCAGGAATGATGGACATCGCCCGTCATGGCATCATGAGTCCGGACCACTTTACCTTTGAAGAAGTGATGACGCTCTTCCTTGCCGTCATGGTAACTGATGTCATCATACTGGATGTGTTCAACACCTTAGGTATGCCTACCTCTACTACCGTATCATTGGTATTCGAGTTGTTGGGAGGTGCTTTCATCCTTGCCACCCTCAAGATGATAGGTGACGATAGCCTCAACTATGGTGTATTGCTCAACAGCAACAAGGCTTTGGAGGTAATCATGGGTATCTTCTCATCTGTCATCATCGCCTTTGTTTTCGGTGCGCTCGTGATGTGGATTTCCCGTATCGTCTTCACGTTCAACTACAGAAAGCATTCCCGCTATTCCATCGCTATCTTTGGTGGAATCGCCTTCACTGCCCTCTCCTACTTCATCTTCATGAAGGGTCTTGGCAAGAGTCCTTATCTGCCAAGTGAGTGGCGCGACTTTATCGACCAGAACATCGGGTTGCTGCTCGTCATTACCTTCGTGGTTTCTGCCATCGTGATGGAATTCCTCCACCTCTGCCGCGTCAATATCTTCAAGTTCACCGTACTGATGGGTACCTTTGCCCTGGCTATGGCATTCGCTGGTAACGACCTTGTCAACTTCATCGGTGTGCCTCTGGCTGGTCTTTCTTCTTACAATGACTATATGGCAAATGCCAACGGTGCTGCACCTGACAGCTTTATGATGACCTCATTGATGGAGAGTGCCAAGACCACTCCTGTCTATCTTCTCGCTGCCGGTTTCGTGATGATTGTTGCAATGGCAACCTCCAAGAAGGCACAGAATGTGATCAAGACTTCTGTAGATTTGAGCCGCCAGGATGAAGGCGATGAGATGTTTGGCAGTTCTTCTGTTGCCCGTGTCATCGTGCGCAACTGTCAGGCTACAGATTCTTGGCTCAACAAGTATCTGCCAAATTCCTTGAAAAGATGGATCAATTCCCGTTTTGATAAGAATGCCGTAGAACTCGAAGAGAGTGCTGCTTTCGACGTAGTTCGTGCTGCAGTCAACCTGGTACTTGCTTCTATGCTCATCACCATCGGTACCAACCTCAAGTTGCCTCTTTCTACCACTTACGTTACCTTCATGGTGGCAATGGGTTCTTCACTTGCCGATAGAGCCTGGAGCCGTGAGAGTGCCGTATTCCGTGTTACTGGTGTATTGAGTGTGATCGGTGGATGGTTTATCACAGCCGGTGTTGCTTTCGCAGCCTGCGCCATCGTTTGTCTTACCATGCATTTCGGTGGCATCCTCGTTCAGAGTGCTTTCATGATACTCGTTATCTTCTTGCTCATCCGCAGCAATATCAAGTACAACAAGAAGGCTAAGCAGGAAAGCAAGGGCACTACCTTCCAGCTGATGATGCGCTCCCACGACCCGGAGATTGTATGGGATTTGCTTCGTCGCCAGGTATCTCGCACCCAGAGCTTCGTTTGCAAATTCGCCCTGAACGAGTTCAATCTCATCGTAGATGGTCTTGCCAGCGAGAGTGCCCGTGATCTTCGCCATGCCAACAAGGAACTGAAGAAGGAGCAGGACATGCTGAAGAAATTCCGCCGTCAGGAGATGCTCGGACTGAAACGCTCTCCTATGGAGATTGCCATCGAGCGCAACACCTGGTTCCATCTGGGCGCCAACAGCAACCAGCAGTTCATCTACTCTCTCCGCCGTATGCTCGACCCTGTGAAGGAGCACGTGGACAACAACTTCAATCCATTGCCAGCAGAATACATCAACGAGTTTGCTCCTGTACGTCAGAAGATCAATGACCTGATGAAGATGAGTTGCGAACAGATTGAGACCAACCGATATGAGAACTATCGTGAGATTCTGGCCGAGGCTGATGCCTGCAAGGACGAACTTTCAGTGCTTCGCAAGAAACACATCGACCGCCTGCAGAACATGAAGGATAATAGCTTGATGCAGATTTCCTTGGTTTATCTCAACATTCTCCAGGAGAGTCAGGAATTCCTGAGCGTGATGAGACACCAGCTCAGAGCTGCCAAGAAGTTCATGGAAGCCTAAATTAGTAATGACAAATGAATATGAAATGAAAAGAGGATGTGTCAAAGTCCATGACACATCCTCTTTTTAATTTCTCTTTTCTAATTTCTAATTTCTCATTATAAATTACTTTACGATAAACTTAGCAGCCTTACCTGCGCCCTTGATGACATACATGCCAGAAGGAAGAACCGCAGAAGCATTTCCACAACCGCTCTTGACAAGTTGACCAGCCATAGAGAAGATACTCCAAGCACCATTGGTCAGGACATCCACCTCATTGCCACGTACTGCAATGCGAGTATCAGCCAAAGATGGCTTATCCGCAGTAACAGAACCAACACCGGAAGTAGTATTATCTACAATCTTACCGAAGCGGCTCCATTCATTAGCTTTAGAATAGTTGTCCTTTGGAGTAACCAAATACTTTTCTCCTGTCTTCTCGTCAATCTCATAATGATCATCCGGTACAATCAATTCCACTTGTGAAAGGTCATAAGGGAAGACATTGTTAATTTTCTCTTCTTTAAAATACATAGGAGAAGGGCGGGACGAAATAACCCTCTTTAGACCAGAATAATTTACAAATGCTCGATCGACAAGATTTTCGAAGTAATCAACATTGATAGTTAACTGCTCTACCTTCTGCATGCTGCTTTGGTCATACCAATGCCCCACAGAAGCAGGAATCGTAATACTCTTGGCCTCAGAAGCCTTGCTAAGAGCATCCTGAGAAACGCAGTAGGTTCCCTGAGGAATATCTATGTCTGTTACCTGATTACTTACATAATAAAGGGTATTGCCAGCATAGCGCATATCGCCTTCCTGAGTTCTCCACCAGGCTGTGTTGGAGATTGCACTCGCATTCGGCATGATCAACTGTTCTGGGAAAGTAATATCACTCAACTTTGAACAATTGCAGAAAGACATGTGTCCAAGCGTAAATTGATATCCTAAAAATGTAACCTTCTCTAAATTTTTACATTCATTGAAACAGCACTGGTCTGACTCTACGACATTTTCTCCAACGATAAGTTCTTTGATGTGAGCGTTTTTGTCATAAAGATAACTACCGATAGAAATACCCAAAAATGGATAATCTGTACTGAAACCTTCAGGCAAAGTCGTGAATAAAGACAACGTGGTTCCTGTAAATGGCTTAGCCATGACCAATTTCAACTGATAAGGATCCCACTCATTCTCACCAGTGTAGCCCGGCATATATACTTTCTGGCATAAGTAATCGCCCACTACACTAAAGGTAGTGTTACCTTCCTCTACACTGATACGCTGTACCTTAGACAATAAATTGAGCCATGATTCCCCATAGACGTCATATACTTGATCCATCTCCTTACAGAAAGTCAGATCTGTAATTCCACCAGGTGCATCAATGGCAATGGCACCATTACCGTAATAAGACTTATAAAGAATATTATTCTTGACAAAATAACGCTGATAATTATCAGTCTGATCACGCTCTTCCATGGTCAGCGTCTTCAAATTTGGCCATCTTGCATATGTTACCTCCCTTATATCCTCATCCTTTGGAATACAATAGTTGCTTACTGTGGCAGGAATATAGCAAAGAATTAGACGCTCGGTTCCCCAGCTGTTATCACGTTCCATGACGACACCATTGGCATCCTTGACAAATGTCTCATTCTCGCTGCTAATCTCAAAATCAGCGATGTTATACGTATCCCTAAAGCCAAATGAGTTGACATTCTTACCCATTACCAATGTCTGCAGACCTGGCAGATTTACGAGAGAAATAGATTGTACATTGTCATTTGTCACCAATTTCTGCAAGTATGGATAATCTGCCAGATTGATATCAGTCATCTGGCAACCAGCAGCTGCCAGATCGAGCACTTTCGCTTTTTTAGGCAATATAAACCCATTATAATTCAAATCATACAAGACTCCATCAACTACCTTATAGTTGCTATTGGCTACCGGCATGACAAATTTCTCCAAATTAGGAGCATCCTGAACACTAAAATTCGTGACGGTAGAAGGCAACGTAATTTGTTTCAGATTTGGGTAACTACTATAAGAAAGAAGACAATAAGTCACACCCTCAGGAACATTGATAGAACTGACACCAGCACAACAGAACTGTACTTCTGAATTTTGAATCAGCATCACTCCTTCGGCATCAGTACTGAAAGAGGTATTTTCAGGATCTACCGAGATAGACTGAAGCGATGGTAACTGACTTGGCAAATACCATAATTCTATGACATTAACCGACTTGCCCAAGTGTAAGGACGTTACACCCGGATACTGCTGAGATCCTAAGTTTAAATCAGTCAGTTTGTCTGAGATATTCAGTTTTCCCTTTAATTGAGCAGGAACAGATATGCTCCATTCCCCATAATTTTGGGCATACAAACATTTGTCCTGTACAAACATTCCATTTTCAACCGTAGTTCCTGAGATTTTCCATTCTTCAAATACTGGAAAATATTCTGCAGAAGTATTAAATCCCAAGATACATTTAGAAGGAACACTAATCGTCTTGGCATTCGGAAATACATCTAAATTGGAGTTTGCAGACACATAGGTAACAGGATAAACCTGACCTTCAATAGAAACCTCTGGCTCTACAACTATATCCGTAAGTTCCTTATCAACAAGGGTAGCAGAAATTTCCTTGCCCAAAAGATTGTAACGGATACCGTTCTTAACCACCTCATCTTCTGCAAAACTCACGATAGCTATCATGAGCAGCAGGAAAGTCATGTAGATTTTTTTCATAAGCACATTAAATTAAAGAAAAAAAATTAAAATTATATATTTACTAAAACCTTTACTTATCTAATCGCCCAACTTCCGAATATACTCTCTTTTCCTCCCTTCTCATTTCTCATTTCCCTCAAATCCGCAACCGCCCTCATAAGATGACACAGAGG
>NZ_QTXV01000101.1:0-6558 GCF_003461825.1 Prevotella sp. AM42-24
TTGCCGGAAACGAAGAGAGAGGCGAGTTTGGCGAGAGCCTTGGAGACAAGACCCTTGGCAAAGGTGATGAGACCTTTGGCGGTATCATCATCAACGGAGGATAGTTTCTCGTCGTTAGGTGCTGCAAACTCGAAGAGAGATAAAAAGGCATTGCCGATGCGCCTTGCCGTGTTAGCTTTTGGAATGCGCTCGTCACGTATCTCCTCGAAGGTTTGCTTGATTTGTTGCTTATCTAATTTTTCTGCCATACCCAATTATATTTTATTGTCAAACATTTGCTTGAAGATGTCTGCCATCAAGCCCAGGTATTCCTCGCCGTAGAACATACCCTCCATGTCGTTGAGTTTCATGATGGAGGCATAGTATTTTTTGTTGAACCATGGTTTGCGCTGACGAGGCTCGCCCAAATGGTGCTTAGCACGGTATTCAGGATCGAGAAAATGAAGGTCGCCAGGGTTGCCATGGTAATAGCCATTGCCTGTGCCAGCCTCTTGATAGAGACCGTAGAGCAGGAATTTGTGGGCTATCATACGAGAGGAACCACCAAAGGAAGTGGTTTGCACACTGTTGAAGAGGGCACCGGTATGCCGGATGCGATAGTGCATGAGTTTTTCTTTCCAGATGTTGACCATCTCTTCTGCCCATCCCTTCTCATAGGCGTAGATGTCTGCTTGTGAGACAGGACGCTTGATGTCATTCGTTCCATTCTTCATAGTTAAACTCCAGGTTTAATGGCTCACTCACGTCAAGATGGAACTCAACGCCTGTGAGACCGTTGATGAAATAGGCACCTATCTCACGGCTGTCTATCTGGTCGCTGAGCATGTAGGTGTATTCTTTGAATTGCCAGTCGTACTTATCGATGACGATTTTGCTCAGAAACTGGCGGAATATCTTGCGGCATGTGTTGAGCTTCTCCTGTCGGTCATTCATGTCAAACTCTTTGTAGCGCATGAGGATCCACACGGTATAAGTGATGACCTTGCGGTAACTACCGTCACCATTGACGGCCACGTTGCCCTCGTTGGTGTCATCGATGACCACAAAGTTTTTACTCTTAGCCATGTTCTGCAGCATACCCTCGAAAGAGAGTGGGCTGCTGCAGGTGGTAGGCATGAAGCCCAACTCTGAGGTAAGCTTGTTTTGCTTGGTGAGATCTCTAAAGTAAGAGAACGCATCAAAGCCCACCTGTACAGAAGGGGTGTTTATCTCTGTCTTAATCATGATTTTTTCAGTTTATCGTTTAACTCCTCGGCCTCACGTGCCTTGGCATCCAACTCGGTGAGCGCACGCCACACATCAGACTTTTCTATTTGTTTCTCCTTGGTGATGTCACCACCCGTGAGCGCTCGGATCTGCGCATTCATAGCCTCCGTCATATCATAGTCGCCTTCTTCAGACGCAGGTTTGAAGAGGTGTGGAAAAGATTTTGAAAAGTTATCTTTTATCCACATGAACCACAAGAACACTCCCATGGTCTCGGATGGAGCACATTTGATGGAGTCAGGCTCTTTGCCCTGATCGTCAAGATATAGTCGGCACGCCATCTCGCGTAGTGGCTCATCGCTCGTCTTATCTGACTTGAGAAACTGTTGGAAGTAGTTATCGCAGACGATATAGTTGATGAGTGGAAAATCATGCAGCTCGACATCTACTGCCTTGTATGGACCGATGAAGTCAAGCCTGTTGTCTGCACCCTTGCCATCGAAGACGAAGTCGAATGCCTCGCACAAACTTTGTATCTGCCAAAGCTGAAGGAAGAAGCGCAACTTCTCACCATTCTCCAGCATAGTCTCGCAGAGCCATCCGTCTTTTTTCTCCTTGAGTACCTTGATACCGCAGAAACGGGCAAAGAGATAGGTGCGCACTTGCCATTCGCTCCAACCTTGTGTGAGCAGGAAGAGCACATAGCGCAGCTGCTCTTGTGTGAGATCACTCCAGGAGTGAGGAGCGTGGAGTTGCAGGCTGCCGTCAGCCAGCAAAGAAGAAGGTTGTGTCATCAGCTTTGTTTTCATACGCTTGCATGTGATTGGCCTTGTAGGCGGTTGAGTCTCTGTATTTGGTGAAGTCATCGAGATGATCTTCTATGAAACGAAGAAGGTTCTCGAATGAGCCATGGGTATCTTGTCTGTCTGTGATATCGCCATTTTGGGGCAGAAACAACGCGATGAAATCGAGTATTTTGAGTTTGGCAGTTCGATGGTTTGGCTCGAATTTAGCCTTGCGCTCCTCGCTTAGCAACTGGTCAATCAAGTCATCGGAGAGCTGCTTGCGAAGAAAATTCTCTGCAGTATCGATGTTAGATCTGAAAGATGCGAGGTCATCGAATGTCGGTTTATGGTCGATATAATAATATTGGCGCAGCAAGACCGGTGACCAAAAGAAAGACCGTATATTGTCAAGTGCTTGCTCTGTCTCTGCCCATCCATCGACACGGCGAAGCTCATTGATCATGTTGTGTCTTGCCATGTCACGTCTGTAGGTCAACTCACGCTCCAGGGCATCGACACGGAATTGCGAGGCGGGCGCGATGTTGTCGTTGCTCACCACGCCGAAGCCATTGTCGGTCATGATGATGTCTTGCGAGTGCAGACGATCAAGGAACGTGGCTATCATGACGTATCTCTCGACCTGCAAGAGTAGGCGTGATCCTACCATGGTTGCATCATTTTCATGATCCTGGCCTATGATATTTGTCACGAGGTCTTGATACGTATCATCAAATGATTCCAACATCTTGTTGAACACATCCTCAGAGGCTGCGCCTACGAATGGTAGGATTGCCTCAAATCTATCAACGGTAATATCAATCATCTGTCTGTGATTTTGGGTTGTTTGAAACTTTCTTGGCGTCCTTGTTCTCGTCAAGGGTGGTAAGCATGATGAGCGGCACGTCTGGATAGACCTTATCCTCCCAGTGGTTGAAATAGATGATAACCCAGTGGACAGTCTCCATGAGATCATGGAAGGCTTTCTCTATCGACTGCTTGAGCGTGAAGAGCTCTCGCTTGTCGGATCCTGAGTTGTTGGTCTGACTCTTGCCAGGAGTAGCACCCACGAGGTTAGGATGGATATTGTCTGCATAACATTGCATATTGTTGCTCTCTGCGATGTCGTCGCTGTAGTCGCCTCCGTCCTTGGAGGTGTCGATGCGAGTAATCTTGACCATGTTGACCTCCTTGCCGTCTGGGGTAGTGTAATATCCCGCCACCCACAGTTTGCCGCTGTTCTCGATGCCAGAGATGAAGGACTTGATTTTTTCTTTTTCCTGGAGCTTACGCTTTTTCTGATCTTCTTGATTGGTGATGTGCTCCTCCTTGAAGATGCCGCGCCAATAGTCGTTGTGGATTTCCACGAGGTAGGGGATAGCGGCATGGTTTCTGAGCTTTGACATCTTGCCGATGGCGATGAGTCGGGAGATATCATACCATTTATCTCTGAAGATAGCACTGTAGTAGGGAACTGGATAGTATTGACATCCGGCAGTAGGGAAACGTGTCACGATGGCAAACACACGCGCCTTAGTGCGAGGACCATTGCCGCCTTGCCGTGACTTCACCTGTCCGCTCTGCCCCTTCAGCCCCATGCGCTCCTGCAGGTCGCCAAGTGGGTCGAGCTCGTCGAGCAATGGGATAGCCTCTATGTTCTCAGGCTCCAGCGCATTGCGCCAATTGGCGTAAAGCACGTATTCGGAGCGACCGTTTTTGCTCTGCGTGAATCTGCAGTAGCAAGCCTCCTTGTGTCGGACGGCCACGATGCGGTCGCCCTTCTTGTTGAGGATGATAGCCGAGACGCAGAAAAAGAAATATTTCATGTCGGTGATTTGCTCCAGGAAGAATCTGCTCAGAGAATTGTGCATCTTGAAGAGATTGACATCCTTGTCGTCGCTTGGCAGTTTGGTTTTGATGTCGTTGTATTGGAATCCAAGACCGTAGCAGGTGAGCACGTTGAAAAGTTTGTTCTGTGCCATCACGCTGCTCTCTCCGATGCTTTTGATGAGCTGGTAGGGTAGAAGGTTGTCTTCACCGAAGGGGATATAGGTGTAGTCTTTGCCATCGCTTGCCTTGACGGTCATCGTGCCTGTGATGCCGTCATCGTCGAAGATGCCAGAAGACTCCACGAAACCGCCCGTAGGGTTATATGCCTGGTAGCTCATCACGTCGCCCATGGTGGCGAAGGTAATGTCTATGTTTTTGTCGTCCATTGCTATAAGTATATTGGGTGATTATTGTATCTGAAGATGAAAACGTCGCGCACCTTGCGCACCTGGTTGTTGACGGGGTTGCGAAGTCGGTGTGTACCCTCTCGCCAGTTAGAGGACGTGACGAGCCAGCCACGGTAGTGGATGATGGATCCGTCGGATGCCTTCCAGCAGTCGATGTCAACAGGCGAGCGGTCGATGCGTGAGATATCGAGCGATCGGCGAAGCTCGTTGATATGTATTGCCTTGCTTGTATCAGCCATATATGCGAAAACTTTAAGGGTGAAACTTTAGTTAAACGTGTCGTCGAAGGAATCATCGAAGATGCGACCTTCGCCCATATTCTTGAACATCACGTTTTGGATGCGCTGTGCATATTGGTAGGTGAAGGTGAACTCTGGCATATCGTCAGCCTCATTGGTGCGCTCTGCCTTGGATTCAGTGATGGTGACTTGCTTGTCTTGTGAGTAATCCCTGAAAAGATAGATCTCGTCGGAGCGCAGCAGGTCTTCGGCGAAGTGAGTCATCGATGGTGGCAGGATGCCGGTGTCGCCCTCGAAGTTGCGTGTCTCCCTGATAGAATAGTTGATTTTCTTGCCTGAGATCACGGCGCTCTTGCGCTCGAACTCTGGTGAGATCTTTTTTTTGCCGAGACAGTAGAAAGTCTCCTGGCATCCGAAGCTGTTGGTAAAGAGCAGCACCGGGTCTGCCACGCTGCCGGTATGATCTATCTGGAACTCTTGTGTGCGCTTGCCCACGGTCACGGTATAAGCGAAGAGATCTCCATATACCTCGTTGTGGTATCTGTCGGGTGATACGTCGAATGTGGTGATGCCATTGACTGTGCGTGTCGGTGTGACATCAGCTGTGAAGGTGGCGGTGTTGACGGTATTAGCATTCTTGATGTATCGCGCCGTGACGATCGCCTTGGTGCTGTCTGAACCAGCTGCATGGAGATATTCTCGATGGCCGAGGCGCGTGAGTTTAGCGCCATCCAGGAGTGACATGAAGTATCGGTCGAGGAATGTTGCCGCCGACATATCGATGTCAACGGTGGCATAGTAGGCGGTGATGCTGCCGCTTGACCATGAGGCAGTTTCTGTCTCACCTGTGTGCTCGGTGATGGAGATTGAGAAAGTGGCAATCACAGTCGGGCGCACCGCATCGGCTATGAGCGTGCCGAGATCGTAGATGGTGATGTTGCCGGAGACGGGGTAGTATGTCTCGCTGAGCAGTTCTTCTCCTGCACAGGTGATGGTGACGGTTGCGCTGTCGCCACCTATCGAGAAGGAGAAGGTGTCGAGCTCACTGGTGAAGAGTGGTGATGTTGGTTTGGTGGCTTTTATCATGTCTTATCTTTTTTTTCGTGCAAAGATAACAAGGTAGGGGAGAAAATAAAAATACGAGACCGTCATCACGACGACCTCGTATGTTATCTACTTTCTGGTAGAAAAGTAGTCAATATAGAAAAAAATGACTGTATTTCTTGTTATTCAGACATGGTATCCTTGATTATCCAGACGAGCCTGCCACCCTCAATCTGCATCATCTTATATCCATGCTCTACCATGTATTCTGTGATGGTAGAGATAGAGGCAAAGACCATCTCTTTGATGGCATCCTGTATATCCTTGGAAGAGAGGAAGTCAACGTGCTGATCATTTTGATCATCACATGGACCACTGCCTTCTAAGTAGGCATCAAGGGCTATTGTCACATAGTCAATCTTTGACTCTCGCTCCTGCGGCTGTGGCTTTTGCTCATTGTCGTAGGCAGCAAAGCCTATCGGTCGTTTTTTCATACCTTACCTCCTTTGGCCTCCAGGGCTACGTTGATGGTCTGAAAGAGGTCGCTCATGCGCTTGAAGGCGTTGAGCATGAGCAGCACCTTGCCGGGACCTCCGAAATCGTCCACGCTGTTGGTTACTACCTCGTCTGATACAAGTTTGTCCTGTATGTAGTTGAGGTTCTCGATGAAGTTGTTGAGTTGGTCAACGTTCATCATATCCACGAGCGCATTCCATACTTCCGTTGTCATGCGCAGATCGGTAGCATTATTCTCATTCATTTTATTGTCTGTTTATGTAATTTGTACATGGCCAATGTCATCTTGTATGGCATAGTCTTGAAACTCAGGTATGGAATGTAGAAGAAATGATTGCTCTGCCATCTGATAATGTTGCCGTGCTTATCTACACTCTTCCAGACCGCAGCTGATGATAGTATTCGGTCTGAATCGCCATAGAAGCGAATCTCCGCTTCGGCAGCTTTAGTTTGCTTGCACCACTTCGCAAGAAATCGGAAAGTATCAATTTGCTTGCGAGAGGGGAACGGCTTTTTACCTTTGCGCTTCATCAC